>NZ_JARHXQ010000205.1:0-68021 GCF_029222765.1 Arthrobacter sp. Cr_A7
GCAGAAACTTAGCCGGGCAGCACGGCCGACCAGCCGCCGTCCACCATCAGGTTTGCTCCCGTCACGTAGGAAGCCTCATCCGATGCCAGGAACAGCGCGCAGTTGGCGACTTCTTCCGGCGCCCCGATCCGCCCCAGCGGGATGCTCCCCTCAATGGTCCGCATGGGGTGGTCCGCTGCCAGCAGGTTGCCCTCCGTGGCTGCGGTACGGATCATTCCGGGACTGACGGCGTTGACGCGCAATCCATGCGGAGCGCCCTCGGCCGCGAGCTGTTTGGTCATGGCCACCACCGCTCCCTTCGTGGCCGTGTGGGCCAGCCGGCCGTTGGTCATGGAGCCGGTCACCCCCGCTGTGGAGCCCACCAGGACAATGGCACTGTTTACGGCCTGGATCAGCTGCGGCCAGAAGTACTTGACCGGCAGGAACACCACGTCCATCTCGTGTTCAATGTTCCATTTCCAGTCATCGAAGGTGAGCTCCTCCACCGGGGCGAAGCGCGTGACTGCGGCGTTGGCGTACAGGATGTGGACCTGGCCATGCGTAGCGGCGACACCCGCAGCCCACGCCGCCACGGCTGCCTCGTCCGTGAGATCGACCCGGCTGCTGCTCATCCGGCCCCCGGCGTCGGTGACCGCCGCAACCGTGGCCGCGGCGCCGTCGTCGTCCATGTCGCAGCCCACCACGAAGGCCCCTTCCGAAGCGAAGGCGAGCGCGGCGGCCCTGCCCTGGCCGCTTGCCGTTCCGGTGATGACGGCGGTCTTGCCGGTCAGGCGTGGGCTGGAAGCGGGCATGGGAGATCCTTCCGAAAGCGTGTTTCCTCGACTTTCGCAGGGATGGGCCGGAAGGGGAACGGCGTCTTGGGTCTAGGTGGTATCCGCCGGGCGGATAGTCCCGCAGATAGTCACGGGGACGGACTCAGGCGTCTTCGGCGGCAGTGCCGGCGGCCGGAGCCGCAGCGTCTGCGGCGAGGGCTTTGCGCCGGCGGGAAACCTGGATGGCGATGGCGGTGGGGATCGCGGCCAAAGCGGTGATCCGCATCCAGGGCCGGTCCAGGACATGGCCCGTGAGCGCATCAAGGGAGTAGAGGCCGGAGCCCCCGATCGTGAACGCGGCGGCTGCCAGGCCCAGCACGGCCGGGTACTCGAGGCCGCCCTCTTGGGCGAAGAAGCCGTTCGGGGCGTGGACGCTGGCTGCTACGCCCATGGTGGTGGCAGCAGCGGCGCCGGCGGCAGGGGTGGCCAGGCCCAGGGCCAAGGCGAGTCCCGCTCCTGCTTCACCGACGCCCGCGAGGACGGCGCTGGGTTTTGCCGGGCGGAACCCCATGGCGTGCATGCCCTTGCTGGTGCCTTCAACGCCTCCCCCGCCGAACCAGCCGAAAAGTTTTTGGGATCCGTGCGCGATGAGCACCCCTCCGAGACCAACGCGGAACAGGGTCTGGGCGGCGGCGGCCGCCTCAGGGCTGGTGGTTACATTGCGCATAACAGTCCTCCTTGGGTTGCTGAGTCGCTGCCCGGCTCGGTGTGAGCACGATTCTACGTCTGCGCTGCCTCCCGCGCCTGGATAGCCACCGGATGGGCAGTGACGGGGAAGAGTTCGTGGAGCCGGGCGCAGGAGCGCTGGACCACGGACCGCAGCCACACGCTGGCCGGGTCCTCCGCCTGGGACGGGTGCCAATACATGGCCTCCACCAGGGAAGCTTCGGTGCCTTCCGAGAACTCCAGCACAACGATGTCCGCGCCGCGCTGGGCCCGGGCCGCCAGCATCCGCGGGACCATGGCCACCAGGTCCGTCCCTTCGACCAGGAGCGGCAGCGACAGGAACCCGGCCACTACGGCAGCCACGCGCCGCTGGATGCCCCGCGACTCGAACAGCTTGTCTGCCGGGGTGCTGATTCCCTCGCCGAAATAGCCGACGGCGTGGGGAACCGAGGCCAGGTCCTCCAGCGTCAGCCGGGGCTGCTGGAGCAGGGGGTTGCCGGCGTCGGCAATGGCCACGAAGCTGTCACGGAAGAGTTGCTTACTGGCTCCCTGCATCTGGTAGCCCGTAGGCCCCACCAGCAGGTCGATCTTGGAGTAGTCGGCCATCTGGCCCTGGATCCCGGAACCGGCGGTGGGCACGAAGTCCACTGACACGCCCGGGGCTTCCTGACGCAGGATGCCACGCAGCGGACCCACGATCAGCGCCGCCGCATAATCCGAGGCGGCGATAATGAACTCCCGCTCGCTGGTGGCGGCGTCGAAACCGGACCGCACGCGTGTGGCCCGCTGGATGTGAAGCATGGCTTCATCAACCAGCGGGACCAGGGACTGCGCGAAGGGCGTGAGGTCGTAGGTGCGGCCGTTCCGCACCAGGAGTTCGTCGTCGAAATGGCGCCGGAGCCGGGCCATCGCAGCACTGGTGGCGGGCTGGCTGAGCTGGAGCCGCTCCGCTGCCCGGGAGATGTTCCGCAGTTCAAGCAGGACCTGCAGGTGGGGCAGCAGGTTCAGGTCCAGGTTCTTCATACCCACAGGTTATCCATGCCCGCAGTGCGGCCTTTGCGATGCCGGGATTCTAATGGCTGACGGCCGCCATCCGGGGTCCCCGGACCAGGACAGCCAGGAGGGCCACCGCGCACGCGATTCCCAATCCGCCCAGGGCAAGGCTGAGGCTCCCGGTTGCCGCCGCGGCCGCGCCAAGGACAATGGGCGTCAGGAACTGGCCGATGAACAGTGTCCCGGTCCAGATGCCGGTGCCACGCCCGCGCTGCTGGAATTCAAGGCCATTGACGGCCCAGGTCAGCAGGGTGGGCAGGAGCACTCCGGTTCCGGCGCTGGCAACCACCGCCCCCGCGATGGCCAGCGGCACGGTCCCCGCGACGGAGACCAGGGAAAGTCCGACGGCGGCCAGCCCGAAGGCGAGCGCCAGCAGGTTCCGCGTGCCGAGCTTCGCCAGGAAGCGGAAGGAGATGGCACCTGCCGCGGTGGCCAGGGAAGCGATGGCCGCAGCCAGTCCAATGAGGGCGGCATCGCCCACGCCCAGTCCCGTGATGACGTACGGCAGGTGGACGATGAGTGCGTAGAACACGATACCGCCGAACAGCGTCACTGCGGCCGGGGCACCGATCTGCCGCCATGGCACCGGCGTCCTTTCCGCCGTCGTGCGCTGGCTCTTTGCCGGCTCCCACAGCTTGAAGACCATGGGGATCACGATGACCGCGCTGACTGCGTAGAGCCAGAACGGTGTGCGCCAGCTGATGCTGCCCAGGGCGCCGCCGAGGGCGAAGAATGCGGTGGCCGCGAGCGCGCTGACCATGGTCTGCAGGCCGAGGTATTTGTTCCGCTGCCCGCCCGCGTAGTAGTCGGTGATGAGCGTGGTGCAGCAGGTCATGATGGCCGCTTCCGCAATTCCGACGCCCACCCTGGACAGTGCGATGGACTCGAGCGTGTCCAGCCACAGCGGCGCGGTCCCGAACGCTGCGTAGGCCAGCATGGCGAAGACCAGCAGCTGCTTGCGGCCCACCCGGTCGGCAAGGTAGCCGGCAAGCGGTGAGAAGAGTGCCACGAACAGCGCGGGCAGCGTGAGGGTCAGCGGTACCAGGATGGCAACACCGGGGGTGTCCGCGAACGCCTGGTTCAGGGTGGGGAGGATGGGTGCCAAAAGTACGGCGCCCAGCACCGGCATGCAGCTGCCGGCAACCAGGAGGGTTGCCTGCAGGCGTCCTGCCGTGCGGGGCCCCGAGGTGCCCGGGGCCGCATTCCCGGTCCCGGTATCCGTGAGCTGAATATTCTCCATTGAATCTTCCTTAGCCTCTTGATGGTCACGGAGGGATCAGCGCGGTTCAGGCGCTGAAGAGTGACTTCCCTCACTGTGGCAACCGTTGGGCTATCGGGGAATCATGGATTTGGGATAGCTGATATCCACGGAACGGATGGCAGGACGAAGGTGTGCCGGGCGGCTGCTTCCGCGCGGGAACCTCCGGACAGATCAGGCCCCCAGTTCTTCTGCCACCTTCCGTGCGCCGCGGACCGCAATCGCCACGCTCATCAGGGTGGGGTTCATCGCCGTCGCCGTTGGTATCAGCGCATTGCCGCCCACAACCAGGTTCCTGTAGCCCCACACCCTAGACCACGGATCTGCCACCGAGGTGTCGTCGTCGATGGCGCCCATCCGCATGGTGCCCTGGTAGTGGAGGCTCGAACCGTTGGGCATCAGCCGCGGCTCGGCAACAAAGACGCCTAGGGCCTTCCCGGCGCGGCGCAGCCGCTCTGTGGCCTGCGCGATTTCCACGTTTTCCCGCTCGGTGAGCTCGTATTCGATGGTCATGTTGGGGAATCCCCGGTAGTCCGGCTCGTTGTCGTCGAAGGTGACCGCATCTTCATACCGGGGGTGCTTGCGCATGCCGTAGCCCATGTTGACGTAGCCCCACGGGTTCTGTGAGTACGGGGTTCCGGGCTCCATGGGGAAGGGCGCGGTCTCCGAGTACATGACCTGGACGGAGAAGGGGTGCTCCGGTTCCGAGAAGGGGATGCGGTTGACCGCGGCAACGGGGTCTGCCGGATTCATTGCACGCCGGGCGAGTTCGGCGTCGAGGTCCTCCTCGGTGGCGAACCGGCCCATCTTGTCGGCATCCAGGGCCACCGTGGAGATGACCACCGGATGTTCGGTGAGGTAGTGGCCCAAAGCCTTCGGCCGGATCCCGGAGGCCCACAGGAGCTGCGGCGAGCGGAAGGCATCTGCGGCAACCACAACCATGTCCGCTGCCACAAATGACGTGTCCCCCGTCCGCAGGTCCTGGACGGTGATCCCGGTGACCCGGGGCCCGTCCAGTTCCACCCGGCGGACCAGGGTGAGGTCGCGGAGTTCGAACTGCTTCGAGAGCGGACTGTCCCTGTCGACCAGCGGGCCGAGGACGACGTCGGCACCCGCCCAGCGCACGGACCCGTCAGGCTGCGGATCCCCGGCCACGGGAAGGGTGCCCACCCCATAGCCTTCCGGCAACTCCGCACCGAACTCTTCATCGAGGAGGGACCGGATGGCCTCGCCGACTTTGGAATCGGCGAAGGCGGCGCTGTGGACGTGCAGCAGCCGCTTGGCGTCCTCGATCAGCCCGTCCCATTCGTCGTCCGCGATGAAGGGGATCTTTTCGCTGAAGGCGGGCGACGGCGTCGCGCAGGTCCAGTGCGCACCCTGGCCGCCGACGTTGGTGGCCGCAGCCGCTGCCGGGAAGGATGGGGCATGGGCGGCGCCGGCGCCCCCGAAGTCCAGCAGGTGGGTGCCCTGGCGAGCGGTGAACATGCCCTCCGTGACGGTTCCGGCCGGGATGCCGAGCGATTCCCGGTACGCGCCGGCCTGCGGCCCCTGGGACATTTCCCGGGCACGGGCCTTTTCGGCGGCATCCGGGATGTTGCGGACGCTCTCGCCCGGGACTTCGGTGAGTTGCGGCCCGGCTTCGAACATGATGACCCGGGCGTTCGGGACCTGCTCCACGAGCAGCCGGGCGTAGGTGGAGCCGATGGGCCCGCTGCCGACGATGGCAATGGTTGGGTTGGACATGATGTCTCCTTTGAAATCAGGCCGAAAGGGATTCGGAAGGTGAGGGGGCGGCGGGAACGGGTTCGTCGGAGAGGCGGCCCTGCGGAAGCAGGACAGCCGCAGCGATGCCCACCACATAGGCGGCCGCCAGGGCGATGAAGACCGGGGTGAAGACCGAGCTGTAGATCTGCGCCACATTGGCCTGGACGTCCGGCGCGGCCCCGTGGACCAGCTGCGGGGTCAGGGTTGAAGCGTCGAGGCCTGCCGGCAGGAGGGCGGCCACGCCGAAGCCGATGACGCCGCCGATGATCGCCGTCGCCACTGTTGATCCCACCTGGCGCACCAGGTTTACGGTTGCGGTGATGGTGCCGGTCTGTCTTGCCGGGACGGCTCCCTGGACCACGGCGACGATCAGGCTCATGAAGGCACCGGTGCCAATGCCCACCACACCCATCACCACCATGGGAACCCACAGCGGAAGCCCGGCAGGCAGCAGGGCCATCGCGAACAGCCCGGCGGCTCCCAGCGAGGTCCCCAGGATCGGGAAGATCCGGTACCGGCCGGTCCGGCTGGCCAGCCATCCGGTGAGCAGGTTGCTGATCAGCATGCCGAACACGGTGGCGATGGGAACGAGGCCGGACACGGTGGCCGTGGTCCGGTAGGCCATCTGGACGTACGTGGGGAGGTAGGCAGTGATGGAGAAGAGCCCGACGCCGATAATCGCCGAGAGCGCGGTGCCCGCCGCAATGGTCCGGTTGGCAAAGACGTGGAGCGGCACGATGGGCTCGGGGGCGCGGCGCTCGATAAAAAAGAATGCCACAAAGCCCAGCATGCTGACCGCGAGCGCAGCAGCCGTGGCAGGGCCTGCGCTGCGTTCCGCAGCCCAGGTGACTGCGAGTACGAGGGCCACCAGCGAGGCAGTGAAAACTGCCGCACCGGCAACGTCAAAGTGGCGGGGGGCGGGCCCTGGCTCCAGGTGCGGCACAGCAATCAGCGCAAGGGCCAGGGCCGCCGCACCAACGGGGATATTGATCCAGAAAACCCACTGCCAGCCCCAGTAGTCAGTGATGGCGCCGCCAAGCACCGGCCCCACCAGGATGGCGATGGGGAAGGCCGCGCCGATAATGGCCATGTAGTGGGGACGTTCACGCTGGGTGGTGACCCGGGCAATGATGGTCTGGGACATCAGCTGCAGGCCGGCGGAGCTCATCCCCTGCAGGACACGCGCGGCGATGAGCCACGCCATGTCCGTCGCGAAACCGCAGGCCAGGGAGGCGGCGAGGAACATCACCAGCGAGCCGAGGAAGATCCGCCGGGCGCCCAGGACATCACCGAGCTTGCCGAGTACCGGCAGCAGCACGGTGCTGGCGAGGGTGTATCCCACCACAACCCAGCTCATCAGCTTCAGCGCGCCCAGCTCACCGGCGATGGTGGCCAGCGAGGTGGATACCACTGTGTGGTCCAGGGCCCCGAGGAAGGAGACCGTGAGCAGGGAGATAACAAGGAGACGGAGTCTCAAAGGCGAAAGTGGCATAGTGATCTACCCGAACGATCGGGCCGTCGACGCGACGTGGTGTGCCTCCGGCGCACCATCACGCCGGAGAACGGGTCCGGCAGGAACCCCGGCGCCACTTCCATGATACCCAACTTTAGTCGTAAAACAACATAAGAGTGCAGGAATCGGGCATGGACGAATGGCGGTGCTCCTAAGCATGGCGCAGTGCCCATGCCAGGGCCATGTCCTGGAGCAGCTCATCCAGGTCAGCTTCCTGCTTGCCCGACAGGCAGGCGTCGAGAGCCCGGCGGAGCGCCAGGCGTGCTGACGATTCGTAACGCTCAGGTGCCCGCAACGCCCCATCCCCCGTGAAGGTCTCCACCCGGGTCAGCCCGGCCGGCTGGTCCACGGTGACTTCAGTCCGCACCTCACCAAGGGCCAGCACGTGGAGCAGGCCTCCTTCATGAGGTCCACCGACAGGAGTCCCCAGAACGGTGGCGGGGGCAGAACCGGTACCCTCCGAATCCAGCAACGCCATCCTGCCCTGCGGCGTGGACATTCCCACGCTCAGCGCCAGGGGTGTCCCGGCAAGGCACCGGGCCCAGCCGAAGCCATCGAGGATGACGCCGTCCAGGCCGGCAACCGGAGCGGCGCATTCAACGGTGACCAGGCGGGCCGGACTGCCTCGCCGTGCCCGGACCGCATCGGCTGCAACATCGGGACGCAGGCGGGGCCGCTCAATGATCACCGGAATGTCACGCGGCCACGCTTGGGAGGCAAGAGCATCCTGCTGGAGCATTGCCGGGTCGGCTAGCACCACCGCCGACGCTCCCGCGGCCCGGGCAGCCAGCATGCCCTGCCACCAATCCCCCACTCCCGGCACCACCACCACCGCACCCCGCATGTCCTCCGCAAGTGCAGCACTGACGGGAAGCTCGGCAACAGCGGCGGCGTAGGCCGGCAAGGCGGTGACGACGCCGAATGCGCCATCCCGGCTCATTGCGTCACCCCTGCCAGGACTTTGGCTGCCGCAGCGTCCGCCAGCCCGATGGCAAACAGCGAGTCCGCCAGCAGTTCGTCGTACTCCACGGGGGCATCACCTTCCAGGAGCGAGGCAACCAGGCGCCACTCGGCCACATAGCCGTCTTCCTCATCGCGAGGGTACTCCGTCCACTGCCCGTCCACGCTGCGCACCCGGACGGCAGCGCTTCCGGCATGGACGAAGGCGGGCGGAAAGTCCACCTCGATGCGGTCATGGGTGGTGGCGATGTTCATCCGCCAGAGGGCATCCGGCCCTTCCGGCAGCATGGTGAGTGCCAGCTGGACCAGGACTCCGCCGGCCCGGTAGCCCACCTGGTAGCCGATGGGCGCAACGATCCTGGCGTAGAGAATGTCATCGATGCCGGGCGCGATGTCCCGCACGGCAGGAAGATCATGGATCGCGAGCCCGGTCAGCAGCTGCCGCAGGACATCTGCCGCCACCGTGGGGTTGCCAAGGTCGGGGCGCCCCCGCCGGGCAGCCTGCAGGGAACCGCCCTCGGCCACGAGCCGGTGGTACCTGTCGTTCGGAGGCAGCGCCAGGGTCACGGAGATGGCCTGCACCCGGCCCTCCAAGGCGACAAGATGGTGTTTTGCGCGCCCCCAGGCAGCATCAAACAAGTGGTTCGTTCCCACCAGCAGGAGTGTGCCCGCGGCCCGGCATGCAGCAATGACGTCATCGGCTTCCTGCCTGCTGGTGGCCAACGGCTTCTCGCAGAAGATGGCGAGCTTGCCGGCGGCCACCGCGCCGAGGATCTGGCGGGCATGTTCAGCGGGCGGGCTGCAGACGGCCACCACATCCACCGCCGGATCGGCGAGGAGGTCCGCCTCCCCCTCCGACCAGCGTGCGCCGAGCCTTTCCGCAAGTACCTGCGCGCGGCCGCTCCCCGCGTCGGCAATATGGACCACCTTGTACAGGTCCCCCAGGCGTCCCAGCACCGGCAGATGCAGGGCGGCAACGCCGGGCCCGGCTCCCAGTATCCCCACGTTCCAAGGCATCGTTGCCTCCTCACTTTTGTCTCTATTATTCATAAGTAAGGACGCTTCTGGCTATAGTCGTGCTTAACCGCACCTTAGTCGGCCGATCTATGTGAGAATTGTTGGCATGACCACAGACTCCACCCTCCGCTTTGGAGCACAGACGGATGAAGTGACGAGCCTCCTGCGGATCGTCAACCTGGTGCGAACGGGCGAGGCCACCACGCGGCCCGAAATCGGCAAGGTTACCGGGCTCGGCAGGGGCGTTGTCAGTCAACGCGTCGATCAGGCCATCTCGATGGGCTTCCTCGGCGAGGGCGACTTCGGAGCCTCCTCCGGCGGCCGCGCACCCCGGACCCTCCGCTTTCGCGCAGAGCAGGGACACATCGTGATCTGCGCCCTTGGGGCGGCTCATATCAGGGTTGGCGTAGCCGCGCTCGACGGCGACATCCTGGAACACACGCACCGCACCTGGGACATCGCGCAGGGTCCGGAGAAAACCATCGAGGCCGTCATGACCCTCGTGGAAAAAGTGCTCGGGCAGCACCCCGCCGTGCCGGTCTGGGGTGTCGTGGTGGGCCTCCCCGGACCAGTGGATTTCGCCTCGGGCCAGCCTGTGGCACCTCCCATCATGCCCGGCTGGAACGGCTTCGACGTCCGCACGCCCTTTGAGGAACGGTTCACCGCGCCCGTGTGGGTGGATAACGACTCCAACCTGCTTGCCCTCGGCGAACGCGCCCGCCGGCGCGACTCACTCGCGGACCTCATCTACTGCAAGATCGGCTCGGGCATCGGAGCCGGCCTGCTGTCCAAGGGCAGGATCCACCGCGGTGCCAACGGCGCGGCAGGCGACATCGGCCATGTCCGGGTTTCCGACTCCGATGTCCAATGCCGCTGCGGCAAGACCGGCTGTCTGGAAGCCGTTGCCGGCGGCTGGGCACTGGTCCGGGACGCAGAAGAGGCCATCAAGGAAGGCGTGAGCACTTCCCTTGCCGCGCTGGCGAAGAAGGGAAGGCTTTCCCTCGAGGAGATCACCCTTGCAGCCCAGGCGGGCGACTCCCTGGCCATCACCCTCGTCCAGAAGTCGGCGCGCGTGGCGGGCGAGACTATCTCGGCGCTGGTGAACATGTTCAACCCCGGGGTTATTGTCATCGGCGGTGCCATGGGTTCGGCCGGCGAGGTTTTCCTTGCCGAAGTGCGCCAACGCGTCTACGAACTGTCGCTGCCGCTGGCCACCCGGGACCTCACCATCACCCTCTCCGTCAACGATGAGCGCGAACCGCTGCGCGGAGGAGCCGAGCTGGCCCGCGAGCAACTGTTCGACATCACCTTCCCGCGCTGGTTCGCGGACGGGCGGCCGTCGCCGGAACGGGTTGCCCTTTCCGCTTAACGTTCCGCCGCCTCTAGGTTCCGCCGCGGAAGGACCCCTCCTCAGGCCACGTCTCGGGACACGCTGGGGACCGGCACCCGGTCAAGCTCCAGGCGGGCCTCCAGGTGGAATGGGAGGACCAGCGGAGAGCCGGGACGTGCCTGCAGGTAGGGCACCATCAGCCGGAAGTCGACGGTGACGGCGTGTGGCCCGCGCGGGAGTTTACGCCGGCCTGCCAGGACGAGCCTGTCCTGGACGAACCACCAGCCGGACTCTGCCTGCAGCGCATCGGGGTGTACGGCGCGGGACCCGAGCATCACCGCCAACTCCCCCGGCGCCAGCGGACCGCCGTCGACGTCCACGGACAGGCCGGCAACGCTGGACAGTGGCATTGAACGGATCCACGGCAGGCCAAGGCGGAGCTCAAAGCCTCCCGGAGTGGCGGTCAGCGCATCTTCGCGCAAAGCGGTTTCCAACATGGCTTCCATCCTTTATCCTGAATCTGACATAAGTTTGTCATTAACAAGCATAAAGGGGAAGACGCCCTATGGCTTCTGAAATTCCAAGCGGCTGGACGTTCTGCGCCAGCTCCTTCAACTGGACGCCGGACATCATCGCTGCCCGGCGGACGGCCCAGGACATCGTCACCGGCATAGCGGACTCGGTGGTGAAGACAGTAGAGCTCGAGCCCGGGCTGGTGTGGAGGTCCTTCCCCGCTCCGCAGAACGACGAGGTGGACGGCCTGCGGGAAGCCCTGGCGGCAAAGGGCGCATCTATCAGCATCGTTGGGGCCAGCCTGGACGACTTCACCTCACCCACGCAGCACCGCTCCCTGCAGCAGCGCCTCGACTTCCTGGTCCCCCAGATCCATGCCGCGCACCGGGTAGGAGCCCGGGGAGTCCGGCTCCCGATCGGACAGGCGGGGAGTGAACTCCTCACGCTGGTCCAGCCGCTCCTGCACGAGCTCGACCTGGTGCTGTACGAGGAAATACAGGGGCAGCAGGCCCCCGGAAGCCCCGCCGTCGAACCTGCCCTGGAGGCGATCGCCGCGCTCGGTGATGACCACGTCCGGGTGCTCGTGGACATCAGCATGCTGATGCCGGCCCTTCCGGTCACCTACCTCGAGGAGCTGCGGCAGGGCGGTGTTTCCCCGGATCTGCTGGCGCGCCTGGAGAATGGCTGGCGGGATCCCGCCACCCACGACGCCGTCACCGCCCTGCTCCGTTCAGGGAACGTGCCGCCGCGGATCCACACCCTCTTTATGAACCTGATCATCCGATTTGGCCGCAGTGACGCTGCCGGCCTGCAGGGCATCCTGCCCCTTGTGGGCGCCTTCCACCTGAAGTTCTGGGACCTGGACGACGACGGCGGGCGGGTTTCGCAGCCGCTGCGTGACCTGGGCGGCCTTCTCCGCCGTAACGGCTTCAGCGGCACGCTGACCAGTGAGTGGGGCGGCCACGAGTGGCTGCAGGACGACCCCACTGACATGACGAGGCGGCACCTGGCGCTGGCGGAAGCAGCACTGGTCGAACCTTTCCCATCGGCGGTTGAGCCCGTCGAAACCCTGATTTCGACAGGCTCAATCACCGGCTGACACCACAAAAGGACCGGTCCTGGATGTCCAGGACCGGTCCTTTTGCTTTGTACTTATTTCGTGCTGAAGGCGGCGTCGAAAGCTGCCGCGGAGGGCTCGTAGCTGGAGAGCCTGCGCACAAAAGCCAGAGCCTCGGGGGCGCCGTCCAGGCGGTCCATGCCGGCGTCCTCCCACTCCACGGACAGCGGGCCGCGGTAGCCGATGGAGTTCAGCATCCGGAACGCGTCCTCCCAGGGCACGTCGCCGTGGCCTGTGGAGATGAAGTCCCAGCCGCGGCGCGGATCAGCCCATGCCAGGTGGGATGACAGCCGCCCGTTGCGCCCGTTGCTGAGCCGCTTCTTCGTGTCCTTGCAGTGCACGTGGTAGATCCGGTCCTTGAAGTCCCAGAGGAACCCGACGGGGTCGATGTCCTGCCACACCATGTGGCTCGGATCCCAGTTCAGCCCGAAGGCCTCGCGGTGCCCGATCGCCTCCAGTGCCCGCTGCGTGGTCCAGTAGTCGTACGCGATCTCGGACGGGTGCACCTCGTGGGCAAAGCGGACACCGACTTCGTCGAAGACATCGAGGATGGGGTTCCACCGGTCGGCGAAGTCCTGGTAGCCGGCGTCGACCATCTTTTCGGAGGCCGGCGGGAACATGGCCACGTACTTCCAGATGGACGAGCCCGTAAACCCGGTCACCGTCTTCACGCCCAGCTTCGCGGCGAGCCGCGCGGTGTTCTTCAGTTCCTCGGCGGCGCGGCGGCGCACTCCTTCAGGATCGCCGTCGCCCCATACGGCGTCCGGCAGGATGCCGCGGTGCCGTTCGTCGATGGGGTCGTCGCAGACAGCCTGGCCCTTGAGGTGGTTGGCAATGGTCCATACCTTCAGGCCGTGGCGTTCCAGGATGTCCAGCTTTTGCTGCACGTAGGCGTCGTCGTCCCAGCGCCAGGGGTCCAGGTGGTCGCCCCAGCAGGCGATTTCGAGCCCGTCGTAGCCCCACTCGCCGGCGAGCCGCGCCACCTCCTCGAATGGCAGGTCGGCCCATTGGCCGGTGAACAGAGTGATAGGTCGTGCCATGTATTTCCCCTCCTACCGGACCTGCGCCGGAACGTCAGCGGCAACACGGGTCCAGGCTGAATCATTGTCGGAACTGCGTTCGACGGCGTCGAGCACCCGCTGCACCCTCAGCCCGTCAGCGAATGTCGGGTGCGGGTCCGTGCCGGCCACAATGCCCTCCACGAGGTCCTTGACCTGGTGCGAGAACCCGTGCTCATAGCCAAGCATGTGGCCTGCCGGCCACCACCCGGAGACGTAGGGATGCTCCGCTTCGGTGACCAGGATCTTCCGGAAGCCCTGGCGGTCACTGGGCGCCGTGCGGTCGTATAACTGGACACTGTTGAGGTCCTCGAGGTCGAAGGCAAGGGCGCCCTTGTCCCCCGAGACCTCGATCTGCAGCGCGTTCTTCCGTCCGGTGGCGAAGCGCGAAGCCTCGAACGACGCCAGGGCGCCCGATTCGAAGCGGCCGGTGAAGATGGCGATATCGTCCACGGTCACCTTGCCCTTGCCCACTCCGGCCGTGCCGGAAAGCCCGCTGCCGGAATCGAGCAGGGGGCGCTCCTTGACGATGGTGTCAATGGTTCCGGACACCTTCTCCAGGTTCAGCCCGGTGACGAACTGGGCCAGGTCGATGGCATGGGCCCCGATGTCCCCCAGCGCGCCGGAACCGGCGTGCTCCTTCTGCAGGCGCCAGGCCAGCGGCATGTCAGGATCAACGAGCCAGTCCTGCCGGTACGAGGCACGCACCTGGTTGACCGTCCCCACAGCACCCTCAGCGATCAGGTTGCGCAGGAAGGTGACGGCCGGGACTCGGCGGTAGGTGAAACCCACCATCGCCCGGATGCCCTTTGCGGCCGCCCGTTCCGCCGCTTCGGCCATCGCCTCGGCTTCGGCCACCGTATTGGCCAGCGGCTTCTCGCAGAGCACGTGCTTCCCGGCTTCCAGCGCCGCGATCGCAATCTCTGCATGGGAATCACCCGGGGTGACAATGTCGACGACGTCGATATCGTCCCGCGCGACCACCTCGCGCCAGTCTGTGGCTGACTCAGCCCAGCCCCACTTGTGGGCAGCCGCGGCCACCGCGTCGGCGTTCCGGCCTACCAGAACCGCCATTTCCGGCTCCGCCGGCAGATCGAACACGCGTGGGGCCGTGCGCCAGCCCTGGGAGTGGGCGGCACCCATAAAGCCGTAGCCGATCATGGCCACGCGCAGGGTGTTCATGCCAGCACTACCTTGCGCTCAACCGCCACCCGGTTTCCGACGTAGCGCATGGGTGCGATCTGCATGTAAAGCAGGCGGAGGGTAAGGATGACTTCGACATCGATTTCCTCGCCGGCGTCGGGGATGCGGTCCAGCGGGATGATCACATCGGGCTTGTCAGCGACGAACCACAGGGTTTCCCACTGTTCGGGAAGTTCCGCGATGGAGTAGGACTTTCCCTGGAGTTCGAAGCGGAGAGCTTCCTTGGGGATCGCCACGCCGTTGACGGTGGCCGCAACATCGTCCACGGCGGACAGCCAGAGGCTGCGGTACCAGGGCAGTTGCACGGACACCGAAATGCCCTCGGGGTGCCTGCGGACGTCGGCGTCCTGGAACAGGGAGTTGTGGGTTGCCATGGCTTTCCTTACTTCGCAGTCTCGACGAGGGCCGGGTTGGAAACAGTTGCATCAACGGATTCTTCGATGGCGCGGCGCATCAGCGCGTGCTGCTTCTTCACCAGGTCAATGGGGTCCGATTCGCCCAGGTCGGCGAAGGCGTGGCCTTCCCATTCGCTGGAGAGGAATCCTTTGTAGCCGCCCTTGACGAACTGGCGCACGATGCGCGGGATGTCCATGGCGGGCTCGTTGCCGTTCTCGTCGATGTCGTAGAACTTCGCGTGCACGTGGAACATCTGCGGCATGATGTCCAGCCATTCCTCCGGCGGAACCAGTCCGTGCATGTTGAACGCCAACCGGGTGAAGGGGCCCAGCCGGGCGGGATCGAAGTTATTTTCGCGCAGGTAGTCCTCGAACTCCTGGTTCCGCTCCTGCATCGGCAGCGGCTTGCGCCAGATGTCCTGCATGACCGCAAAGTGCTCCTCGGGCAGGCCCATCTGGGTCAGGGTGCGGAACAGCGTGGGCGACAGGCTGTGCATGGTGGAACTGAAGTCTGCCGTGAAGCCCAGCCGGTCGCTGCCGAGCTCCTCATACATCTCTCGGATCTGCAGGATCTTGGGATCGTTCGGGCCCTGGGGCGCGTGGATCTCGTAGCCGAGCTTCTGGTCGTACTTCTCGGCCAGCGGAAGCAGCCGGCGGAGCAGTTCCTTGCCGGCGGACCGGATGACGATCTTGTTGAAGCCCAGCGTGTTGGCGGTCTTGAGCTGCCTGGCGAAGAAGTCGTACTCCTCGTCCGGCGTCATGTCCCGGTCCTTGCGGCGGCCCATGTCCAGGTTGGTGCCCACGGCGCTGGGGGTCAGGCCGTAGCGGTCCATGCTGTCCCGCCACAAGCGGACAAAGTCCTCGTCCACATCGGGGTAGGTGCGCAACATCTGGGCGATGTTGAACTCGACGCCGGGGCCGAGGCCTTCATCGGCGACGGCCTTGATGAGCGTCTCCGGCGTGTAGAGCCCGGCGGCGAACTCGGAGGTGAGTGAATAGAGTGTGATGCCAAGCTCGATGCCCGAGCCTGCGATGCCTTCTGACATGTGTGTTGTTTCCTTCGTTGTCAGCCGCGGACGGGCTGGGCGAGGTGGCTGCTGAGGATGCGTCGCGCTTCTGGGGCGTCGGTGATCATGGCCGAGCCGGCGTCAGCCGCGGCAGAGCGCTGGACGGCCTGCTCGGCGCGGATGATGTCGAACGGGTCCTGCCAGTTGTTCCAGTGCCAGCCTTCGTATTCACTGGAAATGGCACCGGTGTAGCCGTTTTCCACGAGCTGGCGGACCAGGCCGCGCACCGGAACCGAGGGCTCCTCACCGTTTTCGTCGATGCCGAAGAACTTGCCGTGCACGTGGCGGACCCACGGCATGATTTCCAGCCAGGTGTCCAGCGGTGCGGGACCGAACAGCCCCGTTCCGTTGATGCCGAAGTCGATCCCCAGATCCGGCCGGCCGTTGCGGGCGGCCAGGCCGATGAAGGCACCGAAGCGCTCACCATGGACCTTCTGGGTGTTGGGCGGACCTTCTGCGTAGAAGCCGTTCCACAGCTCAACAACCTGCCGGAGCAGGTCCTCGGATGCGCCACGACGGCGGTAGGCCTCCAGCAGGGAGGGGGCAAAGCCGGTGACGGTGGCACCCCAGTCGGCGGTGAAGCCCAGCAGCGGGGAATCGAGCTTTTCGTAGCGGTCGCGGAGGGCAAGGACCCGCTCGTGGGCGCCGTGCTGGTCAGCGTGGACTTCGAGGGCCAGGGTAACGCCGTACTTTTCGGCGACCGGCAGAAGGCTTTCCATGGCGTCGGGTGTCAGCGAGATCTGCACGCGGGCAATCGGGAAGCCGAGCCTGGCCGCCACCTCGATCTGCTTGCGCATGTATTCGACCAGTTCGTCGTGGTTCATCAGCCGGTCCCGGCGGATGCCGGTGTCAACGTTGACCGCGAGGGACGTGGGGACCAGGTCCACCTCAGCCACCAGGTCGCGGAACTGGCCCACGAAAGCGTCGTCGATGCGGTCCGGGAAGCCCCGGAGGCTGGAGAATCCAATGACCTCAAGCCCCGGACCAAAACCCTCGGCCGCTACCTTGCGGATCAGGCCATCGAGGTCGTACTGCCGCGCGTGGAAGGCGCGGGTGAAGCTGTAAAGGGTGACGCCCTGGATCGGCGTTCCGAGGCTGGTCATCGCGATGCCACCTTCATGGTCTTGGTGTCGTGCTCTTCGATGTGCAGCACGCCGTGGTCGGTGATGATGTACGGGATGTAGAGCTTCAGGTCCACCCGGACCTCGTGCTCTCCATCGGCATCCTGGACGGGAAGGTCGCCGGAGAGGATGGCCGAATCCAGCGGGTACCACCATTCGCCGGTCTCATCCACGAGCTCCTCGAACCTGAACGTCCGGTTGTTCATGGTCCAGCGCAGGCTGTCCTCGGGAGCGGCAACGCCGTCTATGGTCAGTGCTGCGCCGGCGATGCATGAGCCCGGAAGGGCCCGGTACCAGGGGATGCGGACTTCGACGGCGGTACGGCCGTCCTGGGTACTGAGTGTTCCCTGCTCGATTATGCGGTCGGCGATCATCGAGACCTCCTTGTCTGCGGCATGCCTTGCCGGTGAATGAAATGCCTGTGAGTGAACGAAAACGCGGCATCCTGCCACTTATTCATTATTTAGCCATTCTATTGTCTGATTCAGACATAAGTAAAGCGTCGTTCAGTTCTTTTGCGATTTTTCGGGCTCCGCGCACGGCGAGCGCAACCGCCGTCAGCGTCGGATTGCATGCCGTGGCGGTGGGAATGACGCCGTTGCCGGCCACGAAAAGGCCGGGGACCTGCCACACCTGGCTGTCGGGCGAACAGACGCTCCCGCCGTCGTCTGTTTCTCCCATCCGCGTGGTGCCTTGGTAATGCAGGGACGCTCCGGGCGGCATCACGAATGGACGCTCGTCGAGCGGTTCACCCACCGCCTTGCCCAGGCGGACGATTTCCTGCTTCGCGCGCTCCACCACCTCGTGGTCCCGCTCTGTGAGGCGGTAGTGGATGCGCATGGCGGGCATTCCGTAGGCGTCACGCGCGTCGTCGTCGAACGCCACCCGGTCCTCGCGCTGCAGGTCCTTGGCGCAGAACAGGCCCAGCCCCACGATCGATCCCGGAACAATGGGATCATCGTCGGCCAGCGGGACCGGGGACGCATCCAGCTGCATGATCTGGCCGTGGAAGGGTGCCTCGTCCATGTAGGGCACCCACGCCACGCCGCTCTGCTCGCTCAGGGCACCGTCAGCTGCCCGCGTTACATGTTCGGCCGAGACGCCGCGCAGCCTGCTTGCGAACACCACCTGGGCCTGGTCGTTGAGGTAGCGGCCCAGGGCGTCGGGCCTGATGCCGGAAGCCCACAGCAGCTGCGGCGTGCGCAGCGCGTCACCTCCCACCACAACATAGCGGGCGGCGACGTGATGTGTTTCGCCGCTGCGGCGGTCCTGGACCTCGATGCCGGAGGCAATTCCGTCCTCCGCCAGCACCCGGCTCACCAGCGACTCGTCGAAGAGTTCAAAGTGCGGGTTCTCGCGGGTCACGTCACCCATCACGACGTCGGAGCCTGACCAGACGAGGCCGCCGTCCTCCCGCCGGTGGACAGCAAGCGGCATGGGCTGGACGCGGAATGCAGGGTCGCGGCCCTCGTCCAGGACGGCCGACAGGCGGTTGATGACGAGGTCCGAGAAGGGTGCGTCGTCGAAGGCGTGGGTGGTGACGCCCAGCAGGCGGTCGGCCTCGTCAAGAAGCTGCTCCAGGTCCGGCAGGAACGGTATGCGCTCCGTTCCTCCGGGACGCGGGCATGCGGCGGTCCAGTGCGCCGCCATGCCGCCCACGTTGCTGGACATGGCCGCGACGGGCATGCCGTCCTCTCCCGGGAAGGCGTAACCGTCCGGCAGGAGATATGTGCCTGCCCTGGCCCGGCGCTCCCCGCTCTTGGCTGCGCCGGGGGAGGTGATCGTTTCGGCCCCTGCCCCAGGTCCCTCGGAAGCGCGCTGGGCAATGCTGCGGCGGTCGGGATCGGCGATGTTCTTGACGTGCGCACCTGGCGGATTGCTGACGGTGGGGCCCACTTCGAACATGGCGATGGTGGTGCCGGGGGCTTCCTCGCTGAGGATCCGCGCATACGCGGATGCTGTGGGCCCGCTGCCAACGATGGCGACGTCGACGCGTGCGGGATAGCGGTTACCGGCCATGGCCCGCCACCAGTTCCTGGATGCGCCGGACGGACTTTGCCGAATCAATGGTCGGGTAGTACTCCAGCCCGATCGGGCCCGTGTAACCGCTGTTCTGCAGGTCCCCGATCCTGGCAGGCCAGTCGATGGAACCCGACCCGGGCTCCCCGCGTCCCGGGGCATCGGCGATCTGCACGTACTTGATGAAATCCCCGGCGTTGGCCAGTTCGGCAACCACGTCCTCGCCCTCGACCGTGGAGTGGTAGAGGTCGTAGAGGACGCCGAAGTTCGGCGAGTTGACGCCTTTGGCGACGTAGACGGCTTCCGAAGTCCGGTCCAGAAGGGCTCCGGGGTGGTCAACACGGATGTTCACCGGTTCGAGGACCAGGGTGATGCCCGAACCCTCGATGTGCGCCACGCCGCGGGTGAAGATCTCGATCAGTTCGTCCAGCTGGTCCTGCCGCTTGCGGCCGCCAAAGCCGGTGCCGCTGCCCACCACAATCCGTGGGCAGCCGAGCTGCCGTGCCACCTCGACGCCGGCGTCGAGGCCGGTGTAGAAGGGTGCGTGGTCCTTGGGCGGGATCATGAACTGCATGCGCGGTTCGGCCAGTTGGGCGGTGAGCTGGACTCCGGTGTCCTCAAGGGCTGCCTTGAGGGCGGGAATGTCCTTGCCCGTGGGGCCCCACATTTCCACGGCGTCGAAGCCGGCGGCGGCTGCGGCGCGGACCCGGTCTGCGGGGCTGTCGCCTGCTTCCGAGAACAGGAGGTCGATATTGGGCGCAAGTTGGTACATGGATTTCTCCTTGAAGTAAGAAAGGTGAGCTGGATTGTGGGCCCTCAGCGCCCGGATCCGCCGGTTTTTGGGTGTGGAAGGCCGCCGCGCAGCGTTCGAGGCGCTGCGCGGTGGTCAACCGTTGCGGGTCAGCCCTTAAGGCCGCCGGAGAATCCCTGGATGAAGCGCTTCTGCGCGAACAGGAACAGGGCGAGGATGGGGATCATGGACACGATGACGATGGCGAAGATCGAGTTCCACTGGGAGACCAGGGAGCCGATGTAGTAGTACATGGCCACCGGCAGCGTCTGGTTGGCGGAGCCGCCCAGGAAGATCAGCGATGTGAAGAAGTCGTTCCACACGATGAGCCCGGCAAAGATGGTCACCGTGCCCGTGGCGGGAGCCATCATGGGGAACACCACCTTGGAGAAAACCTGGGACTTGCTGGCGCCGTCGATGGTTGCCGCTTCTTCGTAGTCCGTGCCGAGGCCGCGGAAGAAGTTTGCGTAGAGGAAGATCGAGAGCGGCAGGAGCATGCCGGTGTAGAGGACGATCAGGCCCCAGGCCGATCCGGTAAGTCCAAGGGCGCGTGCACCCATGTAGAGGGGGACGGCGCCGAGTTGGCCGGGCAGGATGATGGCGACCAGGAAGAGGTAGTACGCGCCCTTGCTCCAGCGGCGGGTGCTCCGTGAGATGACGTATCCGGTGACGGAGCCGAGGGCAATGAGTCCCACAATGCTGCCGGCGGTGATGATGAGGCTGTTGACCAGGCCCAACACCACGTTGGAGTTGCCGGTGGCGGTCAGGACGTCCACGAAGTTGCTGAAGTCAGGGCTTGTTGGCGGAGCCAGGGCCGAGGTGGTGAACAACTCGGTGTCCGGCTTCAGGGCGGTGGTCACCAGGAAGTAGAACGGCGCGAGGAACAGCAGGGCGAGTGCCCACAGGCCGACTTCGCGGAGCAGGGTGAGTTTGGTGTAGCGGAACATGGCTTAGTCCTCGGGGTTCGAACGCGTCAGCCGCTGCTGGAGTACGGCGAAGATCAGGATGATGGCGGCGAGCACCAGGGCCAGGGCGGCACCGCCCCCGAAGTTCCCGAGCGCAAAGGCCTGCTTGTAGACCTGGGTGGCCAGCGTTTCCGTGGCCCCCGCGGGTCCGCCGCCGGTGAGCGCCATGATGGGGTCGAAGACGCGCAGTCCCTGGACGATTCCCAGCGTGGTGGCAATGGCGACGGCGGGTCGGATGGCGGGCAGGGTAACGTTCCGGAACCGCTGCCACAGGTTGGCGCCGTCAATGGCAGCCGCTTCCTCGACTTCCACCGGGACACCGGCCAGGCCGGCCATAAAAATCACCATGGCAAAGCCGGTTGACGACCAGATCAGCACCACCAGGACGGTCCAGATGGCCCACTGCGGGTCGGCCAGCCACGGCTTGGCCTGGTCGCCGGCGCCTATTGCCGTCAGGAGGGCATTGAGCGGACCGTCGAAGTCGAAAATGTATTTCCAGATGTAGGCCGTGGCCAGCGGGCTGAGCACCACCGGCATAAAGAAGAGGGTCCGGAGGATGTAGCGCGTCTTGAGGACCCGGTTCAGGCCCAACGCAATGATCAGTCCGGCAATATTGCCCAGGAGAACCGAGCCGAAGGCCAGGAAAAGGGTGTTGGAGAGGGCTCCGACTTTTGTGGGGTCTTTGAAGATGGCCTCGAAGTTGGCCCAGCCCGTGATCTTGAACGAGCCGATGCCCGTCCAGTTGGTGAAGGCGAAGAATCCGCCGATTCCGGTTGCCACGTAGTGGATGGCAACCACCAGTGCGATTCCCGGCAGGGCCCACCACCAGTGTCCGAACTCCAGGCCGCGGCCCCGGGAGCGGGCGTTCTGTCCCGCCCCCGGAGTGCGCCTGCCTCGCCGGGGTGCTTCTGCTGCTTCGCTTTTCGGTTGCATCGTCGCAGTCATGGTATTCCTTGCTTGTCCCTTTGAGTGGTCGGAACGTTGATAGTGAAGAACGGCTACTGTCCCCAGGCGGCGTCCATGGCCTGCAGGACCTGGTCAGGGTTCTTCTGGCCGGTGATAATTCCCTGCACGCCGGTTGCGAGGGCGTCGTAGACGGCGGAGTTCGGCCACTGGCTGTTCGGCAACGGCCCGTATTTTCCGTCCTTGATCAGGTCGCCGACGTTCTTGTACGCGCCGCCCTCGAAGTCGTAGCTGTCGATTCCACTCACCGGCAGGGCGCCGTCGATCTCTGCGAACGCCTTGGTCTGCTCCGGTTCGGCAGCCCAAGCGAGGAACGCCTTGGCGGCGTCCTTGTTCTTGGAGGCGGCGTTAATGGAGAAGGCGTAGTTGGCGCTGGCGTAGACGTAGTCGTTACCGGAGCCCTTTTCAGCCGGCAGTGCCCGCACGCCGAATTCGGAACCGGCAGCGGCGGACTGCAGCTGCTTCCAGCTCGTGGCCGGAATGAATCCTGCCAGTGACGTACCGCTGGCAAGGCCCTTGGTAATGGCGTCAAAACCGGCGCCGGCGGCGCCCTTCTGGAAGCAGCCTGCGTCCTTCAGAGTGTTGACTGCCTCGAGTGCCGACTTCCAGCCGTCGGAGCCCGCGAAGGTGACCTCATTGGCCGCGCGCTTGTCGTTCCACTGGGGGTCTTCCGCGTAAACGCGGGAGGCCGCCAGGGACATCGCGGTAAGGCCTGTGTTGGGAGGCGCCGCGCCGGCAAGGGCGAAGAGGGATTTCCCGGACGATTCGAGGGACTTGCACTGCTGTTCAAGAGCCGCAAAGTCCGTGGGGAACTCGCCGGCTTCCTTAACCGCAACCTCGTTCGCGACCAGGGCGGACACAGTAATGGCCGTTGCCTGGCCGAAGACCTTGCCCTCCGGGCCGAAGCTGCTGGCGCTCCCCTCAGGCAGCAGCTCTTTGGCGGAATCGTCCAGGGGCTCAAGGAACCCGGCCTCCGCCAGCGGAAGGATGCTGCGTCCCTGGCCGCTGCCCGGCGAGGTCACCACAATGTCCGAGGCGTTGCCGGCCTGGAGCTGGGTCCGCAGGGTCTGGTCATAGGAGTCGTTGGGCTGGGGGTTGAACGTGATCTTGACGTTCGGGTTGGTCTCCATATACTTCTCGGCGAGTACCTGGAAGGGGCTCTCGATGGTGTTGGAGGTGGCGAATGACAGGGAGAATTCCTGCGAGCCGCTTGAAGAGGCGTTGCTGCCGGTGGAGGCCGAGCAGCCGGTAAGGACGAGGGCTGCGATGGTGGGGACGGCGAGGGCGCCGGCCTTCAGGCCCGAATAGCGACGGTGCTGTGTCATGTCCAGCCTTTCTGACTTCGTTGTCGAAATTATCCGGGAGCCGTGACCCCGGTCACTCACCAGTATGCGGGAGATGTGCAGAAAAAGCACATAAGTCTTGCCGATGACAGACATAAGTTGAACGGGGGTCTGCAGAAGCAATCCGCATCGGACGGCGTGATGCACACCGCAGAACCTATTGATGCCGCTGATACACTGGCGGGACGAAAGTTCACCGTTGAAAGATCGACGTGCCGTGACGAATAATGTCCTGCTTTCCCGGCTCGACCTCAACCTGCTGATCTCGCTGGATGCCCTGATTACCGAGCGGAGCGTGACGAGGGCGGCCGAGCGGCTCCACCTGAGCCAGCCGGCGCTGAGCGCGTCGCTGGCGAGGCTCCGGTCCCATTTCGGGGATCCCATCCTGGCCCGCCGGGGCAATGCCTATGAGCTCACGCCCTTCGCGCTGCGGCTGGCGGAGCACACCACCACGGCGCTGGAGGCCGCCCGCCGTGTCTTCGAAAGCCAAGCGACCTGGGAGCCGAGCGAATCAGAGCGCGAGTTCTCCATTTACGGCTCGGATTACGGCTTTACCACCATCGGACGGGTGGTTTCGGAGCTTGCGGCCGAGCGCGCCCCCGGTGTCCGGTTCCGGTTCATGCTGCACAACCCGATGGTGGTGGAGGATGCCGCAAACCGCCTGCGTTCGGTGGACGGCATGGTGATTCCGCACGGCTTCCTGACCGGGCTCCCCTACCTGGACCTGTGGCGGGACGGCTGGGTCGCCGTCGTCTCGTCGTCCAATGACGCCGTTGGCGAGAACATCACCATGGAGAACATCGCCGAACTCCCCTGGGTGATGACCTACCAGACCCGTTCGGCGTCAACGTCGGCAGAACGCCAGATCATGCAGCTCGGTGTTGAGCCGCGCGTGGACGTGGTGGTGGAGAGCTTCCAGTCCCTGCCGCACTTCGTGGTGGGTACCAACCGGATCGCGCTCATCCAGGCGGCGCTGGTGCCGTTCGCGCTGCGCGTCGGCGGGGTGCGGATCCTGCCGCTGCCCTTCGACGCCACGCCCCTGGTCAACGCCCTGTGGTGGCACCCCGTCCATAACCGCGATTCGGAGCATGAGTGGATGAGGGAGCTCTTCAAGGAGGCTGCCGGCATTGTTGCGGCGGCTGCGGCCCAGGAAGCCCCGTAAACAAACGCGCGCTTAAATGCCTCGGTGCCCGGCCGGATGAACCGGCGGGCACCAAAGCATTTGGGATTGCAGGGTCAGGCGGATGCCAGGACAGTCCGCATGCTCTTGCGGATGAGGTCGTGCTGCTTGCGGACCAGCAGCAGCGGATCCACCTCGCCGAGCTCGGCGAAGGCGTGGCCCTCCCACTCGCTGGACCAGTAGCCGCGGTACCCGCCCTCGACGAATACCCGGACGAGTTCCGGATAGTCGATGGCCGGTTCGTTTCCTTGCTCGTCGATGTCGTAGAACTTGGCGTGGACGTGCATGATCTGCGGCATGATGTCCGCCCACTCCTTCGGGCTGACATGACCGTGCATGTTGAAGGCCAGGTGCGCGAAGGAACCAAGGCGGGCAGGATCGAAGTCCCGTCCCCGGAGGTAGCCGATGAACTCCTCCTGCCGGGCCCGCATTGGGGCGTCGGTAGCCCAGATGGCCTGCAGCGTGTGGATGGCTTCGTCGTCGAGCCCGGCGCGGCGGACGGCCCGCAGGAGCGTCGGGGACATGCTGTGCATGGTGGAGGAGAAGTCCGCCACGAAGCCCAGCAGCGGCGAATCGAGTTCCGCGTAGACGTCGCGGACCTTCATGATTTCCGGCGAGTTGGGGCCCAGCGGTGCGTGGATCTCGTAGGCGAGCTTGAGTTCGAGGTCCTCGGCGAGCGGCAGGAGCCGGCGCAGCAGCTCCGGTTTGGCGCTCTGGATGCGGACCAGCGGGAAGCCGAGTTTCTTGGCGCCATGAAAGAGCGTCTCGGTGAACTCATACTCCTCGTCCGGAGTCATGTCGCGGTCCCGTCGGCGGCCCATGTCCAGGTTGGCGCCGAAGGAACTGGCGGTGAAGCCGTGCTTGTCGAAGGCCTCCTGCCAGGAACGGGCGAAGCCATCCGTCACGTGCGGGTAGGTGGGCAGGACCTGGGAGGCGACGATCTCGATGCCGGGGCCGATGCCCAGCCCGGCCACGCGGTTCAGCAGACCGTCAAAGTCGTACCAGCCGGCCCTGAACTCGGCGCTGGCGGAGTACAGGGTGAGCCCGAGCGAGAAGGGATCGTCCTCAGCCTTCGGCGGAGGCGGGGCCACCGCCGTCGTCAATCCAGGAGCAGCAGCCGCCCTGTCCGTAACGGTCAGCTCGAGTGTCTGGTTCACGAAGTTGGGGACGTACATGCCGGGTCCGCCGTCCTGGCCCGGGGCGATCTGCATATAAGGCAAGCGCAGCTCCCCAATGAGCTGCACCCTGTGCTGCCCGCCGAGGGCCACCGGGGTATCCCGCTTGGCGATCAGCAGGGGGTGCTCCTGCAGGTACCAGAGGGTTTCGCTCTGCGCTGGCAGGTCGGCGAGTGCGTAGCGGACGCCGCCGAGTTCCAGGGCCAGGTCATCGGCAGGAACGTCCTGTCCGTCAATCGTGAGCCGCAGGCTGGAGACCGAGGAAAGCCACAGGCTCCGGTACCACGGCAGCGTCAGGGCCAGGGCAAGGCCGTCGGGATGGGTGCGGAGGCTTGAATCGTCAAGAAGTCCGTTGGGCATGGCTGTTCTCTTTGCTGGAGGAGGAATGGGTTTTTATTGAAGTCCGGCGGTGATGCGGCGGATCAGCGCGTGCTGGCGCCGCACCTGTTCGATGGCCCGCCAGGGCGTGCGTTCGCCTTCGTATTCGCTGGAGAGGTAGCCGGTGTAGCCGGCGTCCTTGATCGCCTTGAGCACCGGCAGCCAGGGAATCTGCTGGTCTTCGAGTTGCTCGTTGATGTCGTGGAACTTGGCCTGGATGAACACCACGTACTGGGCGATTGCTGCGAAGTCGGCGGGGTCGACGCCGATGCCGTCCAGGAAGGCGGGCCGGGTTGCGCGGGTCTCGCCTTCGCGCAGCGGGATGGGCCGGTCCTGGAATATTCCGGTGTCGATGAGCAGGCCGAAGTTCTTGGTTCCGGTCCGTTCGATGAGGCCAATGTAGTCGTCCACGACGGGGTGCTTGATGGGTGTGGGTGAGTGGATCTCGGGGCAGATGATGATCCCCAGCTCGTGCGCCAGGTCGAGGGAGCGTTCCACGGACTCGGTCCAAATCGGGTCCGGAACCAGGTCGCTGGATACAACGCCGATTTTGGGCCGCACAAAGCCGAAACCCAGCCGGTGGGCAAGCCGCAGGTCACGCTGCAGTGCCTCGGCACCCTCGGCAGCCGTCATGCTCCGCCCCGGGTGCAGCCGGGTATCGATCCAGGATCCGTAGCTCGTGGGCTCCAGGGAGTACTTTTCGAGCAGGCTGAACCAGTTGTCGGTCCATGCCGGGGTGGGTTCGGGGTAGCCGGGCACGTGGCCTTCGCCGAGGATCTCGACGCCGGTGGCGCCCACGTCCGCCACGGCCGCCAACGCGGTTTCCAGGTCCATCACGGTGCCGTAGTCGCCCATGAAGCTGTAAAGGGAAACGCCGTAGCGGAAGGTACCGCCGCCGCCTTCCGGCGCCAGCGTTACTTTCCGGCTGACCCGGTGGGTGGTGGGCTGGTGCTCAACAGGGATGTAGGACATCCGCAGCCGCAACTCGATGCTGATCTCGTGGACGCCCTGCGGCAGGCCGCCGTCGAGCGGAACGGTGACCACTGCCGCCTCCTCAAGGGGCCAGCGGACGCCGTCGCTCTCCCAGAGCTGCCGCAGGGTGTAGGTCCGCCCGCCCAAGGTCCACAGCGGAACGTCGGGTCCGACGTCAACGAGGTTGCCCACCCGGACGGCGATGCCGTCAATGAGGGACGCGGCCATGCCGCGGTATGAAGGCATCCGGACCCGGAACTGGAAGCCGGTCACGCGTCCGCCCTCGGTGACGTTGCGGAAGCCGACGGACTGGATGAGGTCTCTTTCGAGAAGCATCATTGCTCACTCTCTCTAGGTGCAAAACCAGCGTAACAGCATTATGTCGGTTTCACACCTAAGTTTGTGAGTATTCTGCCTAACTCTCCCCGGGCGCCCCGTTCAGCTCGGCCCGCGTGGGCGGGTTGGCACCGGGACGCGACACGGTGACAGCAGCAGCCCGGGCAGCGTGGGACAGGAGTTCGGCGAGGCCTTCGGCGGGAAGTTCCCGGAGGTCCTTGCGGTTCTGCGCACCGTCCAGGCCGCGGTCCACCAGGCCGGACAGGAGCGCCGCCATAAACGAGTCCCCGGCACCTACGGTGTCCGCCACCTCAACCTTTGGCGCATCCACCTTGGCCTCGCCGGCCCGGGTGATTCCCCACGGCCCGTCCGCGCCGCGCGTGACCACCACCATGGCCGGCCCTTCCGCACCGCCCAGGGTCAGCCAGCGGCGCGCGGCGTCCAGCACGTCCATGTCCGGGTACAGCCAGGCCAGGTCCTCGTCGGACGCCTTCACCACGTCCGCCAGGGACACAAACTTCTCCGCATGGCGCCGCGCGTAGGTTACATCGGTGATGATGCTGGGCCGGCAGTTGGGGTCGAAGCTGATGGTGGCGCGCGGGTGGGCATATTCGACGGCGGCGAGCACGTCGGTGGCGCCCGGCGCCAGCATCGTGGCGATGGAGCCGGTGTGCAGCAAGGTGGTGCCCTGCAGCATAAAGGCGAGCCGGTCCGCGATGCCGGGAAGCTGCCAGGCGAGGTCGAACGTGTAGGTGGCGGCGCCGTCGTCGTCGATCAGGGCGGTGGCCACGCTGGTGGGCAGTTCGTCCGGCCCCAGCGGCAGCATCACGGAACTGGCGCGCAGGTGCGCCGCCACCGAGTCGCCGTACGCGTCGCGGCCGTACCGGCCGATGAACTGCACGGGGTGGTCCAGGCGGGCCAGGCCCACCGCCACGTTGAGGGGGCTGCCGCCCACGTGGGCTTCGATTCCGGAGGCGCGCTGGACAACGTCGACGAGGCCTTCGCCAATAACTGTGAGCATGCTCATACTCTGCCAGAGGAGCGGCTGGCAGGCACGTTGCTAAGCACCATGACGGTAATCCCAGCCGACTGGCCGGGCTGACTGATGCTCTGACCCGCTATGGCGCCAGCAGCTCCTCGACCAGCTCCCGGCACTTCACGTAGGCCGGGGCGTGGGGATCGATGAGCGCGAAGTGGTCCCCGGGTACCGTCACCAGCCGCGCGGGCACCTTTCCGCCGCGGCTTGCCTCCACATACGTGGCAGACATGGCCAGCGGAACGTTGTCGTCCTCCGTCGTGTGGACGGCATAGACGGGGACATCCAACGGCAGCGCAGCCATCGGATCCGCGTACCGGTGCCGTCCCAGAACGTCCGACGACGGTCCGCCCAGCAAGTTGGCCACGGCACCGTTGCTGAGGTTGCGCCTTTCAGCTTCCGCCAGGTTGAGGACACCGGACTGGCTCACCACCCCGGTGAGGCGGACGCCCTCGGGAGCGGCACCGGCTTCGCGCTGTTCGGCCTCCAGCCCCAGCCGGCCCAGCCGGTCCCGTCCTGCCGCCCACACCGCCAGGTGGCCGCCGGCGGAGTGCCCCAGGGCGACAACCTTCCGCAGGTCCAGCGCATGCCGGCCGGCAAGGTCGCGGAGTTTGTCGATCCCCGCCAGCACGTCCTGGAAGGTGTGCGGCCAGCCCCCGCCGTTGCCGGCCCGCCGGTATTCCAGGTTCCAGGCCGCCATGCCGTGGCTGGCGAGGTCCAGGGCAAGCGGCTCGCCCAGTGCCGCACCATACGTCGACCGCCAGTACCCGCCATGGATCACCACCACCACACCCTGGTGCGTCCCGCCCCCGGGCACCTCCGGCAGGAAAAGCTCGCCCCACTGGCTGGGGTCGTCTCCGTAGTTATACCGGTGCCGCTGGACCATGTGCCGAGCGTACCGTGCAGGACCCGGCCGGCCGTTGCCGTCAGGGCCCGGCACTGCCATTCTGGGTGGATCCGCACCTCCAGCACGGACGAAAAGGATCAGAACAATGCCGCTCTATCTATCGAAGTTCAGCTACACACCGGAGACCTGGAGCCGGCTGATCAACAACCCCGAGGACCGGCGAAAGGCCGCGCAGGCATACATCGAATCTGTTGGAGGGAAACTGCACGGATTCTGGTACGCCTTCGGCAGCCACGACGGCTACAACCTCTGGGAAGCCCCGGACAACGTCTCCATGGCCGCCGTAGCCCTCGCCATCAGCGGCGGCGGAGCGCTCAGCTCACTCGAAACCACGGTGCTGATGAGCGTGGAGGAAACAATGCAAGCCCTGCAAAAAGCGGCAGACATCAAATACCAGCCGCCGGGCAGCTGACATGCCCGGCCCGACGTCGGCTGGAACGGGCTGGAAGCCGGTGGCTCCTGCAAGCCTGTCCCGCCTTTCCGGCCTCGTGGCCAGCGCGGCCGGCAGCCCGATGCGGGCGTCCTATTCCCCGGTGGACGGGAGCCTTGTGGGTGAGGTTCCTGCCTGTACCCCGTCCGACGTCGAACGTGCTGTTGCCCGCGTCCGCGCAGGCCAGCGGACGTGGGCCGCTGTTTCCATCAGGGAGCGCCGCGCCGTCGTCGCGCGTTTCCACAGGCTGCTGCTCCGGCAGGAGGCGCAGATCCTGGACATGTCCAGGCTGAAAGCGGCAAGTCCCGGCTGAACGCGTTCGAGGAACTCGCGGACGCCGCCCTCACCGCCGCCTACTACGTACGGACGGCCGAGCGTCACCTGCGCCCCGCCCGACGCAGGGGCGCGGCGCCCGGCCTGACACGGACCGTGGAATACCGGGTCCCCAAGGGCGTGGTGGGCATCATCAGCCCGTGGAACTATCCCCTGACGCTCGCCGTCTCGGACGCCATTCCCGCCCTGTTGGCCGGCAACGGCGTTGTCCTCAAACCCGATTCGCAGACCCCGTTTTCCGCACTCCTGGCCCTGGAGCTGCTGCGGGAGGCGGGGTTGCCGGAGGACGTGTTCCAGATCGTCACCGGAGACGGAACCTCATTGGGGCCGGCGATCATTGGCGGGGTGGACTTCCTGATGTTCACCGGGTCCTCGGAAACCGGCAGGATCGTGGGCAAGCAGTGCGCGGACCGGCTCATCGGTTTTTCCGCAGAGCTTGGCGGCAAGAACGCCCTGCTGGTCCTCGACGATGCGGATATCGGCAGGGCCGCCCGGGGCGCCGCGCAGGCCTGTTTTTCCAACTCCGGGCAGCTCTGCATCAGCATCGAGCGGATCTACGTGCATCGCGCGGTTTATGGGCAGTTCCTCGCCGCCTTCACCGGGCAGGTTGAGGCATTGCGACTTGGTGCGGGGCCTGGCTGGGACATCGACATGGGGCCACTCACTGGCCGGAAACAACTGGAGAGGGTGAACGGCCATGTCCAGGAGGCCCTGGCCAAAGGCGCCCGGCTCATCACCGGCGGCCGGGGCAGGCCTGATCTGGGGCCGCTGTTTTACGAGCCCACCATCCTCGCAGACGTGACCGGCGACATGCTGGTGGCGCGGGAGGAAACGTTCGGACCCGTGGTGGCCGTGTACCGGGTGGAGGACGACGACGAGGCGGTGGCCCTCGCCAATGACTCCCCCTACGGACTGAACGCGAGTGTTTGGTCTGCCCGTCGCGGAGTTGGCGTGGGACGGCGCCTGCTGGCAGGAACAGTCAACGTCAATGACGGGTACTCGGCCGCATGGGCGTCCCATGATGCATCCATGGGCGGGATGAAGGATTCCGGGGCGGGGCGGCGGCACGGCCGGGCAGGCATCCTGAAATACACCGAAGCCCAGACCGTCGCCGTGCAACGGCTGCTCCCCGTTGGCACGCCGCCCGGAATGACCAACGAGCGGTACGCCCGGCTCGTCAGGGGCGCCATCAAACTGATGGGTAGGTTCCCCTGACCGTTCCGTTCCCGTCAGTGGAAGTCGACACTCTTGTCTTTGGCTACCTCCAGCAGCGTCGTCTGGAAGGCGATCTCGGCCGCGGCCCTGACCCTGTCATGCCGGTGTGCCAGGAGCACCCGGCGGGAGGGGGCACTCGAGCCCAGCGAGACGATGCTGACACCTGGGTGCTTGTTCACCACAGCCGTCCGTGGGGCAAGGGCTATGCCCAGGCCCACGCTGACCATGGCCTGGGCCTCCTGGTAGTCATTGGCATGGAAGGAAATCCGCGGTGAAAATCCTGCGGCCTGGGCGCTGCGGTGGAGCACCTCGACCACCGGGTGCTCCTCTTCCCGGACAATCCACTCCTCATTCGCCAGGTCCGCCATGTCCACCTGCTTGCGGCGGGCGAGCCTGTGGTCCTTGCCCACGATGAGGGCTGTGGCATCTTCGAAGACGGTTGTCAGGGCGAAGTTTTCCGGACTCAGGCGGTTCCATTCGTAGTCCCAGAGCAGGGACATCCCCACTTGCCCGTTTTCCAGCATCTCAATGAGGTCATCAAAGCGGCTGCTGCGCACGTGCAGGGTGATCGCCGGGTACTGCGCCTTGAACCTGCTGATGACCAACGGCAGGAACGAACCACCCAGGGTGGGAAACGTCCCCATGGTGAGGCTGCCCCGGTTCAGCCCCGCGATCTCGGCAAGGTCCGCTTCCGCGGCTGCCATCTGGCGAAGGATTCTTCGTGTATGCGCCGTCAGGACGTGGCCGGCGTCCGTGGGCACCATTCCCCTGGCCTGCCGCTGCAGGAGGGGCTGCCCCACTTCGGCCTCGAGGCGCCGGAGCTGCTGCGAAACGCCGGAGGGGGAATAGACGTGCTTCTCTGCCGCGGCAGTGATCGAACCGAGCTCCACAACATCCAGCAACAGTTCCAGTCTCCGAACGTTCAGCATGGCGGCCTTCCTTGAAGTTTTCGTTATACCCCCCTAACAATTTTAGCCACTTACTTCATCCAGCGCGGCGCGGCGCGGGGTGGTGCCGCGGTCCCCGCCCCAAAAGACCCAATCCACGTTCCTGACGCGTGGTTTCAGGGCGCTAAGAATGAAGTAAAAGTGCAGGGATATGCAGTTTCTAGCGTTTGTAATTCATCTGGGATGGGCATCACACTGGGTTAGCCGACAGGGCAAATCGCCCGTATTCCGGCGCCGGGAAAGGTGTGAAAGCAATCATGGTAAAGATCCCTGCCGCTTGGATGCGTGGCGGAACCAGCAAGTGCTGGGTCTTCGAATGGGACAGCCTGCAGGTCCCGGGGAAGACCGTGGATGAGGTCCTCCTGCGGCTCTACGGAAGTCCGGACAACCGCCAGATCGATGGTGTTGGCGGCGGTACATCCACCACCAGCAAGGCCGTCATCCTGTCCCGCTCGCTCTCCGATGAAGCGGATGTGGATTACACCTTCGCCCAGGTGGGCATCGAGGAACAGCGCGTCGACTGGGGCAGCAACTGCGGCAACTGCTCGGCCGTCGTCGCCCCGTATGCCATCGAACGCGGCTGGGTGGAAGCGGGTCCTGAGACCACGCTGGTCCGCACCCTGAACACCAACACCAATCAACTCATCCTGCAAAAGGTCGATACACCCGGAGGCGAACTGGGTTACTCCGGCGACCAGGTCATCCCCGGTGTACCGTTCCCGGGCATGCCTGTGGGAATGGGCTTCTTCGACCCCGCCGGACGGACAACGGGAAAGCTCTTCCCCACCGGGGAGCCAATGGACAAGGTCACCTTTGACGGCAGGCAGGTGCCGGCAACGCTTATCGACGCCGGTGCTCCCGTTGTCATCGTGGAAGCCGAATCCGTGGGCCTGACCGGCCACGAAACGGCAGCAGAGATCGACTCGCGGACCGAACTGCTGGTGCATCTCGATGACATGCGCCGAGACGCTGCGGTGCAGATGGGACTGGCCGGAAGCCGGGCGGAAGCCGAACGCGCCATTCCCAAACTGGCCCTCGTGGCCAAGGCCGGGCAGTCCGACGAAGCGGACCTGGTGGTCCGCATGCTGTCCATGGGCCGCCTCCACCCGGCCCTTGCCATCACGGGCAGCGTTGCTCTGACCATGGCGGCCCAGCACACCGGAACCGTGGCGGCGAACCTCATTTCCAGTGACGTTTCAGAGGGCGTCACCCTGCGGACCCCTGCCGGCCTGGTCCAGACCTGGTCTGAAGCCAGGGACGGGGTCCCCGTTGTCGGTGCGCTGCGCAGTGCCCGGCGGCTTGCCGACGCGGAACTCCTGCTGCCGGACACCTGGTAAAGCGCCCCATTACAAGCACGCCCCCTCCGGCTGCCCCCACAGCTGGCACGGCACATGATTAAGGACCCCTCAATGACGAGTCAAAAGTCTTCCCTGGAACCTCCCGAAGGCCTCCAGGAAACAGCGGCCACGGAACAGCCCGAACCGGCCAAGCACAGCCGCCGCATGGTGCTGGGAGCAGTAGCCTCCTTCGCCGTTCTTGGCCTGGCAACAACCGTGCTGGGCGAAGGGCTCCTGAACCCGCCCTCCAGCACCGAAGACGGGAACTACAGCGGCGAAACCGTTGAATTCCTGATTCCCCTGGCCTCCGGCGGCGGCACCGACACCTGGGCCCGCTTCATCGGTACGGAACTGACCAACTACATCCCTGGCCGCCCCGGTTTCGCGCCCGTCAACGAACCCGGCGGCGAGGGCATCTCGGGCACCAACAAGTTCGCCCGCTCGGCAAAGACCGACGGCACCGAGATCCTGGTGGGCACCGCGTCCACCGTGGTTCCGTGGGTCCTGGGCCGCTCGGCCGTGAAGTACTCGTTCGAGGACCTGAAACCCGTGGTGGTCAACGGCACCGGCGGCGTCATCTACGCCCGGACGGAAGCCGGCGTCAACGGCATCGGCGACCTCATCAACAGGGACAAGCCCCTCGAATTCGGAGGCATCAGCGCCACCGGGCTGGACATCACCACCCTCGTCGCCTTCGATCTGCTCGAAGCGGACGTGACCTCCACCTTCGGCTTCGAAGGCCGCGGCCCGGTCAACCTGGCGCTGCAGCGCGGAGAGATCGACCTGGATTACCAGACCACCTCCGCCTACGGCTCCGCCGTGGAGGGCATCGCCAAGGAGGGCAAAGCCACCGTGCTGATGTCCTTCGGGCAGCTGGACGGCTCGGGCGACGTCATCCGGGACCCCAACTTCCCGGATGTGCCCACGGTCGTGGAAGCGTACGAGCAGCTGCACGGCAAGAAGCCCTCAGGGGAAAAGTTCGAGGCGTACAAGACCCTGCTCGGCCTGACGTACACCTACCAAAAGGGCCTTTGGGTCCCCAAGGACACGCCCGAGAAGGCCATCACGCTGCTGCGTGAATCAAACGAAAAGCTCGGCGCCGACCAGGGCTTCCAGGCAAAGGCAGCGAAAGTCCTGGGCGGCTACCCCCTGGTAGCGGACGCGGACATGGCCAACCGCGTCAGGGACGCCTACACCGTCAGCAGCTCCGTCAGGTCCTACGTCAAGGACTTGCTCGAGAGCACCTACAACATCCACGTTGAATAAGGACCATCATGCTTGACTCCGCTATGGCAGCGCTGGCATCACTCGCTGACCCGTCCCTGCTCATCATGCTCCTGATCGGCACAGTCGCCGGCCTCATCATGGGCCTCATCCCCGGCCTGGGCGGCACAGGCGCCGTCGCCATCCTCCTGCCCATCACCTTCGGCATGGAACCGCCACAGGCCCTGGCACTCCTCATCGGCGCACTCGCCGTGGTCCACACGTCAGACACGGTCTCGGCCGTGCTGCTTGGTGCCCCCGGCTCCGCCTCAGCCAGCGTGACAATGCTCGACGGCTACTCCATGGCGAAAAAAGGGCAGGCCGCCAGGGCACTGACGCTTGCGTTCCTGTCCTCCATGGCAGGCGGCATCATCGGCGCCGTCGGCCTCACGCTCGCCATACCCCTCGCCCGGCCCCTCGTGCTGTCCTTCGCAAGCCCGGAACTGTTCATGCTGACAGTCCTCGGTGTAGCCCTCGCCGCCGTTCTCTCCCGCGGCAACATCATCAAGGGCATCTCCGCAGGCCTCCTCGGCCTGGTCCTCGGCATGGTGGGCACCTCACCCACAACGGCCGAGGAACGCTTCACCTTCGGCAGCCTGTTCCTCGGCGACGGACTGTCACTGGTAGCCGTGGCCCTGGGCATCTTCGGCCTGGCCGAAATCGCCTCACGGGCCAGCCAGCGCCGCGGCCAGACGGAGAACATCACCGTTGGCGGAGGCTGGGGCAAGGGCATCCGGGAATGGCTGTCCCACTGGACACAGGTCATTCGAGGCGCCCTCATCGGCATCTGGGCAGGCGTGCTGCCCGGCGTCGGCGCCACCGCCGGAACATGGCTGGCCTACGGCCAGGCCGTTGCAACCGCCAAGGACAAGCGCCAGTTCGGCAAGGGCGACCCCCGCGGCATCGTCGGCCCCGAAAGCGCCAACAACTCCGTCGAAGCCGGCGACCTCATCCCCACCCTTCTGTTCGGCATCCCCGGCGGCGTCCCCTCGGCAATGCTCCTGGGCATGCTGCTCACGTACGGAATCCAGCCGGGCCCGTCCATCATCACCGAACACCTGGACCTGATGTACCTCATCGTGTGGTCCTTCGCGATTGCTTCCATCCTCGGGGCCCTGTTCTGCTTCCTCAGCGTCAAGCAGCTCGCCAAGCTCACCAAGGTCCCCTTCGCCGTCCTGGCTGCAGGCCTCGTGGCCGTTATGCTGCTCGGCTCCTTCCAGGAGGGCGGCCAGCTCGGCGACCTCTGGGTGATGATCATCCTCGGCGTTTTCGGCTGGCTGCTGAAGTCCACCGGATTCCCCAGGGCGCCGTTCCTCATCGGGTTCGTCCTGGCAATCCCGCTGGAACGCTACTACTTCCTCACCGACAGCCTCTACAACGGACTGGACTGGATGGCCCGCCCCGGCGTGCTGGTCTTCCTCGCCATCCTGATCCTGCCCATCCTCTGGGCCTTCATCAAGTTCATCCGCGCCCGCAGGAACACCAACCTCGACGACGGACACCGGGACGAGCGCCCGGAAGATGACGAAAGCCCCCTGAAGGACTCCACCTGGTCCCTCGCCGCCGCAGGCATCTTCGCCGCCGCCTTCGCCGCAGCACTGATTTCCTCGGCGTCGTTCTCGCCCGAGGCCCGGCTGGTGCCCCAACTGGTCAGCATCGGAGGCCTGGTCTTCTCCGGCATCCTGCTCTTCATTGAGATCCGGACAAGGCTTCGCGGCAGGACGCCTAACGCAGGTCAGACCATCTCCGAGGAGGCAGAGGGAATCCTTGCCACACAGCCCGCGAAGGCAGGCTGGACCCTCGACGCAAAGTTCGCGTTCAAGACCTTCCTATGGATGACAGGGTTCCTGGCCCTCACGGCCGCCTTCGGATACCTGATCGCAGTCACGATCTTCATCCCGGCCTTCCTCCTGATAGTCGCAAGGGCCCGGCTCAAGACGGCGGTGGTCTACACAGCGGTGCTGTACGTGGTGCTCCTCGCACTCCCGTCGCTCCTTCCCATCGACCTGCCCCAGGGCTGGCTCAACACACTCGTCTAGGAACCAGCATGCCCACCACCAAAAACGACGGAAGAGAAAAACCATGACGGTTCTCGTTGCCTACGCCCCCGCACCTGAGGGCCGCGAAGCCCTCACCCAGGGCATCGCCGAAGCAGTGCTCAGGAAAGCAGACCTCCTTGTGGTCAACGTTGGCCGCGGCCATCACGGCCTGGAGGCGAATGACCTGAAGGACATCGAAGACCGGCTGCAGGCAGCAGGGCAGGCACTGCATCTCGAATCCTCGGTCCTCGCAGACCCCGGTGACGCGGTCATCCAGATCGCCCAGGACCGGAACGTGGACATGATCGTCATCGGCCTGCGGCACCGCTCCATGGTGGGGAAACTCATCCTGGGAAGCACCGTCCAGCGCATCCTGTTGGACGCCACCTGCCCCGTACTCGCCGTCCGCGCAGACCGGCTCAACTGACCATCCTGCTCAACCAACCACACGGCGGGACCGTCTCCATCCGGTCCCCCACTGGCTGCCGGCAACGCACGGCAGGCATGTCCCACCCCGCATTCCATCGCAACAGGAACCCCGAAGGACGGGCGCGGGGCGGGACAGCACCAGAAGGAGGCAGGGGGGCCAACCAGTCATCCTGCCTCCTTCGCACGCCCCCAGCAGTTGCAGCGGGGGCCCGATCCACGAGGAGACCACATGATTAGCACCGAGCAACAGACCGCCGCCCCGGAGGGCGATTCCCGGGAGCACAGTCCCGGGCCCCGGCCCCGCCGCCGTATCCTACTGATTGCGGCTGCCGGTTTCGCGCTTCTGAGTCTGGTGGCCATCGTGCTGGGAGGGAACCTTTTCACCCCGGCGGCCACCACGGATTCGGAGCCGACCATGACCGCGACCCAGATCGTCCCGCTCGTCGTCCTCGTGGTGATGTTCATCGTGGCCACCAAATGGCCGCTGAACATCGGTGTGATGGGCCTGGTGGCATCCTTCGGCATCGGCTACTTCATGCTGGGGATGACCGACCGGGAAATCCTCGCGGAATTCCCTGCCAGCATCGTCCTGACCATCATCGGTGTCACCTACTTCTTCAGCATGGCCCAGCGGAACGGCACCATCGACATCATCGTCCAAAGCTGCGTCCGCCTTGTCCGGGGCAAGACGCTGGTGCTTCCCTGGGTCTTCTTCCTGCTGGCCGCGGCGCTGACGGCGCTGGGCACCTTCTCCCCTGCCGCCGTCGCACTGCTGGCACCCGCGGCGATCGGATTCGCCTACGAGTCGCGCATCCATCCCGTCCTGATGGGCGCCTTCATCATCAACGGAGCGCACGCGGGCGGCTTCTCCCCGCTGTCCGTGGCGGGCGTGCTGGTCCATGACATCGCGCTGGACAACGGCTTCCCCATCTCCCAGGGTGCCCTCTTCACGGCCAGCTTCGCCCTCAACCTCATCCTGTCCGTCCTGACAATCGTCATCTTCGCCCTCCTGGGACGCCTCCGGGACGGCGAAAAGGGCCAGCACGCCGACCTGGTAGTACCGGTCACCATCAGGCCGCACGGCCAGCAGATCCTCACCCTGGTGCTGATCGTTGCCATGCTTGTCTGCACCTTGGGCTTCCGGATGCCCATCGGATTTGTTGCCCTCTCCGCGGGCCTCCTGCTGGCCCTGATCAACATCAAGGAACACCAGACGTTCATCGGCGGCATTTCCTGGTCCACTGTCCTGCTGGTGGCCGGCATGATCACCTATGTCTCCCTGCTCCAGCACGTCGGAGTCATCGACACCCTCGCCGAGCAGGCCCTGGCACTGGGAGCGCCGCTGCTCATCGCACTCGTCCTTTGCTACGTGATAGGCGTCGGCTCGGCCTTCGCCTCCTCGACGGCGCTGCTCACCGCCTTCATCCCCCTGGCCGGCCCGCTCCTGGCCACCAGCACCCTCAGCGCCTCCGGAACGGTGGCAGCACTTGCCATTGCCGCCACCGTCGTGGACGTTTCCCCCTTCTCCACGGACGGCGCCCTGGTGGTGGCCAACGCCCGCGAAAACGACAGGCAGCGCATCTACAAGCAGCTAATGATCTACGCCGGAGCCGTGGTGCTGACCGCCCCGGCACTGGCATGGGTCCTGCTGGTGCCCACGGGCATCATGTAAGCACCGCCGAAGGCTTCGAATTGGACCTCCCGTTTGGCCGGGACCGTTTCTGGGCACGGTGATGTCATGGATGCTGCGGAAACTATTACTACCCAAGACTCGACGGTCGATGAATGGACGGAGGCGCTGGCCCAGTCCACCGGTTCCCCGGGCGGTGGTGCCGGGTCCGGGCTGATGCTTGCCGTGGCGGCGTCACTGACGTCCATGGTTGCCGGTTACACGGAACCGAAAGAGCACGAGGGCGCGGAAGTGGCGGAGATCCGGGAGCGGGCCCAGGCCCTCCGGCGGGAGGCCCTGCAGCTCGCCGATGAGGATGCGACGGCGTCCCAGGCCTTTGGTGCCGCCTTCCACCTGGATCCGGGTCCGGACCGGGAGGAAGCCATCCACCGCGCGTCACTCGACGCCGCCAAGTCATCGGCCGTGCTCGGCGAGCGCGCCATCGAAGCCGTCGATGACCTGGCCTGGCTGGCGGCCAACGGCAACCCTGCGCTCATTGCCGATGTCGTCGTCGCGTTCGGGGCCCTGCGTGCGGCGGTGGCCGGAGCGCGGACCAACGTCAGTTTCGACCTTGCGTCGCTGCGGTCCGCGGGCGCCACCCTTGAGCAGATCCGTGAACAGCACCAGGACCTGTGGTCTGCTGTGGAACGCCTCAGCACCGCGCTTGACCGGATCGACGGACTGACGGCCCGGATTGATCACCGCGCCGCCCCCACCGATAGCATCTGATGGAGCGGGCGCCCCATTCGGTCGCCCGGCGGGACGAACCACCGCGCTGACGGCGGACCGACATTGAGGACAGTATCTTGGATGGAGTCTTAAAGGGCTTCTTTGTGGTGGGCGCGGTCATGCTGGTCGGCTACATCCTGGGCAAAACCAATGCCCTGGGCCCGCACGGCACAAAGGTGCTCTCCACCCTGACGTTCCTGGTGGGGCTGCCCAGCCTGATGTTCTCCCTGATCGCCTCGCGGCACATCTCCGACGTCCTCAGCACAACAGGCCTGATCTCGGTGGCCACAGCGGCAGCCATGATGGCCGTGTTCGCCATCATCGGCGCCATCGCCAGATGGGGCGTCCGCAGGACAACCATCGGAGCGCTGGCCACCGGCATCGTGAACTCCACCAACCTCGGCGTCCCGCTGTCGTCCTACGTGCTGGGCAGCGCCACCTACGTCACGCCCATCATGCTGTTCCAGCTCGCCGTCATCACCCCGATCGCCCTCACCATCCTGGACCTCAGCGATCCTGACGCGGAAAAGCCCTCCATCGGGCGCATCCTGGCCACGCCCTTCCGCAACCCCGTGACGGTGGCGGCCATCCTTGGAATCATCGTCAGCGCCGTCGGTATCCAGGTTCCCGAACTGATCCTGGATCCGCTGTCGCTGATCGCCCAGGTGACCGTCCCCCTCATGTTGATCATTTTCGGCATGTCGCTGCACGGCCTGTCGCCCCGCGGCCCCAACGGCGACGGTGCGCCAACCACGGTGGCCGTGATCCTCAAATCAGCCGTCCAGCCTGCCCTGGCGTGGGTGCTGGCCGTGTTCGTGTTCCGCCTGGATGCGTTCAGCACGTTCGTGGTCACCGCCTGCGCCATCCTCCCCACCGGCCAGAACGTGGTCCTGTACGCCGTCCGTTACCGGGTGGGGCAGAGCCTCGCGCAGTCGACGGCGGTGATCACCTCGGTTCTAGCGGTGCCCCTGCTGCTTGGCGCGGCCTGGCTGTTGAACTGAACCGCCTGGCCCAGAGCCGCCCGGCTGCAGCGGGCAGCCACCGGCACAGGGCCCAGTAGCCCACCCCCAGCACGAGGGACCCGACGACGGCCAGGACCGGGTTGACGGGAAGCAGCAGCGGGTAGACCAGCCAGTGGGTGAGGTAGATGTATAGCGACGCCGCGGCCAGCCAGCCGATGACCCGGCGCAGGAACGCGGGCACCGGCAGCGCCGGCACCCACACCAGCAGCAGGATTCCTGCGGCGACGGTGATATCCCGGACGCTGCTGCCAAAGAAGCCCGGCAGGGTCACCAGGGTGATGGCGGAGACAGTGATCCTGTGGAGGTGGGTGCGGGCCCGCGCGAGTGCCCAGCCGAGCGCGAAGATCCAGAAGACGGGCGGGGGTTTGGGCAGGCCGGGATCAACGATGTCGTACCGGCTCAGCAGCGCGATGGCCACCAGGCCCAGTGCGAAGGCAAAAGGCGCCCGGCGCTCCAGCCGGTCAACCCAGGGCACGGCCATGAGCGCTGCCACGGCCAGCAGGATGTACACCAGCAGTTCCACGAACCAGAAATGCCATTGCGTGGTCACCGCCTCGGGCCCCACCATCGCGTTGAGCAGGAAGATGTTGGCCACCGTGTAGTGGTCCGTGAGGAGGTAGGCCACGGCGATGAAGGCCGTGGAGGGCACCACTATCCGGGCAACACCGCGGAGCTGGCGGCGCAGCCGGGTTACCCGCTGGTCGGCCAGTTGGAACCGTGCGAAGTTGTAGCCGGCCACCGCGAAGAGCAGGTGCGCGGTCTGGAACATGATCAGCTCCACGTGCGTGGCCACGATGCATACGATGGCGACGGCCCGGAGCACAATCGAGGTCTCCAGGAAGGAGAAGGGGTTCCGCCGCCGGGGCTTCCGGCGGCGCTCCAATTCCCGCACCGGCAAGAGATGCCAGTCCGAGGGAAGCTGTCCCAGGACGCGTTCCAGCTGCACCGAGACCGCCACGTAGGACAGCGAGTCGCCGTCAAGGGAGACGAACGTGTCCTCGTCCCCCACAACGGGACATTCCAGGGCCTCGGCGAAAATGGTCCGGATGTCGTTTGGGCGGCCGGCGGGGGCTGGACCCGCCGGAGCGGCTTGGGCTGTTGCCGCGTGATCCGCAACGGCGGCGCTGGCAGCCGCGGGCTCCGGAGCGGCAAGGCCCAGGACCCCCGGGTAGTCCACCTTGCCGGTGGCCAGCCGCGGCAGGGCTTCCACGGCATGAATTACGACGGCGGCGCGGGGCAGCCCCAGCGTGCCGGCCAGGGTCTTGGCGAGGATTCCGCCGTCGTGCCCGCCTTCAACGGCCACCACCAGTCGGTCGTCCGTGCCGGCGGCGGCCGCAGTGATCCCCATGTCGCTCAAGATCCGTTCCACCTGCCCGAGGTCCACGCGCAGGCCCACAATCTTCACGAACCGGCTGCGCCGCCCCACCACCTCGTACAGCCCGTTCGGGTGCCGGCGGGCGAGGTCGCCGGTGCGCAGTTCGTGGACTTCCCGGCCCAGTGCGAGGTCCGCGGGGTGCTCGGCGTACCCGAGCATGACGTTGGGGCCGCTGTAGACCAGTTCCCCGTCTGCCAGGTCCTCAACCGGGTCGATGCGGAAGGATCCGCCGGGTACGGGGACGCCGATGGTTTCGGCATGGTCGGCGGCCAGGTCCGGCGGCAGGTAGGCCATCCGGGCGGTGGCTTCCGTTGCCCCGTACATCACAAAGAGGTCCCAGCCGCGGCGCTGCCCGGTTTCCGCCCAGGAGCGCACCTTCTCCGGTGCCAGCCGTCCGCCGGCCTGGGTGACGTAGCGCAGGTGCGGCAGGTCCGCGTCCGCGAAGCCGACCCGGTCCAGGAGGTCGAAGGTGTAGGGAACCGCCGCGAAGGAGGTGGCCTGCCGTTCCCGGAAGAGGTCCCAGAAGCAGGGGTCCACCACTGAGAGGTCCGTGAGCACCAGCCCTGCCCCGCGGATCAGGTGGCTGTTCACAACTGACAGGCCGTAGCAGTAATGCAGGGGCAGCGTGGTGGCGGCCCTGTCGTCCGGCCCAATGCCCAGGTACTCGGCGATGGCTTCGGCGTTGGCCGTGAGGTTGGTGTGGGAGAGGCGCACCAGTTTCGGCGAGCCCGTCGAGCCTGAGGTGCTGAGCAGCAGCGCCAGTTCCGGATGCAGGTGGTGCCGGGAGCCGTTGCGCCGCTCCTCGAGCACGGGCACCCCGTGGCCGTCGCCGGAGCGCAGCAGCACGTCCGGGTCGTAGGCGCCCATGAGGGACGCGAGGGCTTCCGGTTTGTCGGCCGGGGCCAGCAACAGGACGTGGCCGGCGGACAGGGCTGCGAGGTAGGCCACCAGCGAGTCCAGGTCGTTGCGCGCTGCCAGCACCACCAGCCGGCGTGCCGTTCCCAGGCGGGCGGCGGCGTCGTCGACGCGGGAGGCAAGCTCCCGGTAGGACAGGACGCCGTCCGCGGTGAGGACCGCCGGGCGGTCGCCGTGGCGGGCGAGGTCGGTGAAGGCGGCCCGGGCGAGGTCTGGTTGCGCGGTCAATGCGTCACCGGGGCGGTATGTGGGGACATCAAACTGGCCTAACTTAGCTGGACGGGCTCGGGCGACCGCTGCTGCAGGGAGCTGCCCGGGGGCGGGGAGGTGATGGCGTGGTCGCCCAGCAGCAGCGTGGGCGTGGTCCCTGCCGCTACGGTCACGGCCACCGCTGTTCCCACGGGGTGGCGGACGGTGTGGGGCTGCCAGGAGCGCACGGTGCGTCCCGAGGCCAGCCTGACGTAGTGGAGGACAAAGGCGCCGTGGTACTCGACGGCCGAGACGCGCGCCTGGGAATCGGGGTCCGGGCGCAGCGCCACCTCGTGCGGCCGCAGCACCACGTCCACGTCCGCCTCGCTGTTGGCCCAGCCCGGGACGGTGGAAACGACGCCGATCTCGCAGGTCAGCAGGGCGCGGTGCACATGGGCGGGGAGGAAGTCCGCATCGCCCATGAAGGAGGCCACAAATCGGGTGGCGGGCTGCTCGAAGACCTTCTCCGGGGTGTCCGCCTGTTCGATCACGCCGCCGCGCATCACCACCACCCGGGTGCCGACTGAGAGCGCCTCTGTCTGGTCGTGGGTGACGAGGACGCCGGTGGTGCCGGCCTCGCGCAGCGTTGCCACGGTGTCCCGGCGCACCTGCGCGCGCAGCGACTCGTCCAGGCTGGAGAACGGCTCATCCAGGAGGACGACGGCGGGGCGGGGCGCCAGGGCGCGGGCCAGTGCCACGCGCTGCTGTTCGCCGCCGGAAAGTTCGTGCGGGTACCGGCCCGCAAAGTGGGCAAGGCGCACCAGGTCCAGGACTTCCCCGGCCCGGGCTTTGCGCTCACCACGGCTCAGCCGGTCCAGCCCGAACTCCACGTTCTGGGCCACGGTCATGTGCGGAAACAGTGCGTAGTCCTGGAAGACGAGCCCCACCCGGCGCCGCTCGGGTTCAACGAAGCGGCGCTTGTCCGCCACGACGTCCCCGGCCACCCGGATGGTGCCCTTGTCCGGCCGTTCCAACCCTGCGGCGAGGCGGAGGGTGGTCGACTTGCCGCAGCCGGACGGCCCGATGACGGTCACCAGCTCGCCGGCCGGAACTGACAGTTCCAGCGTATCCACGCCCACGGCCGAGCCGTAGTCTTTGCTGACGCCTTCGAAGACGAGCGCTGCCGGCACACCCTCCGTGCCGGCAGGATGCTTTTCACGTGCCACACGAATGGTCATGCCGGGACCTTTCCAGGTGTTTCATTGCGGCGGGCTTGCCTGACGAGGACCAGGACGGGGAGGACGGCTGCCGCGACGATCACCAGTGCGGGCAGCGACGCCTTTTCCCAGAAGTTTTCGCGGGCAAGCTCGTAGACCCAGACGGACGCCGTGGTGAAGCCGAAGGGCCGGAGCAGCAACACGATGGGCAGTTCCTTGACGGCGTCGATTGCCACCAGCATCAACGCCACGGCAATCCCGGACCGTGCCAGGGGGACGTGCACCCGCGCCAGGATGCGCCGCGGGCTGGCGCCCAGGCTGAGTGCCGAGAAGGTGAGGGTTGCCGGGATTTTCGCGAAGCTGGCGTCCACGGCCTGGTAGGCGGGGGCGAGGAAACGGATCACGTAGGCGTAAAGGATGCCCAGGACCGAACCCGTGACCAACAGCCCGGTGCCGCCGGGAACGCCTGCAGCCTCAAGGGCATCATCCAGTGCCGCGAAGGAGATGAGGACGCCGATGCCCACCACAGCGCCCGGAACGGCGTATCCAAAGGTGGTCAGCTGCGCCGCGGAGGAGACGAACCTGCCCCCGCTGAGGCGGACACCGTGCCCTACTGCCACGGAGAGGAATACGCAGGCCGCAGCAGTGATTGCCGCGACCAAAAGGGTATTGACGATGTACTCGCCGAAGCGCGGATCCGCGAGGAAACCGGGGTTTTTGACGGCCCCGCCCACGGCCCATCCCAGCAGCTGGAGGACGGGGATCAGGAAGCCTGTGCTGACGGCAGCCGTGCACAGAGCGGCGGCAGCCCAGCCGCGGCCGCCGTGCAGAGTTGTCGGCTGCAGGCCCTGTCCCCTCCCGCCCTGCCGGTGATAGCGTGCCCGGCCGCGCAGAACCCGCTCCCCCGCCAGCACGGCGACGGCGAACAGCAGGACCAGGACGGCCAGCTGGGTTGCGGCGTGGAAGTTAAAGGTGCCCTTCCAGACCAGGTAGACACCCACGGAAACGGTCTGGACGTTGAAGTACTGCACCGTCGCGAAGTCGGTGAGCGTCTCCATCATCACCAGTGCCATGCCGGCGGCCAGCGACGGCCTGGCGAGCGGCAGCAGAACCCGCCGGAGTGCGCGTCCCCGCCCTGCACCGAGGGTCCGGGCTGCGTCGTACGTGCCGGATGCGTGCTCACTGAGCGCGGTGCGCGCCAGGAGGTAGACGTAGGGGTAGAGGGACAGCGACATCACCAGCACGGCGCCCGGCAGCGACCGGACGTCGGGGACCCAGACATCCGTACCCAGTACGGCACGCAGGGCGGACTGCACCGGCCCGGACACGTCGAAGACGGAGAGGAAGACGAAGCCCAGGATGTAGGCGGGTACGGCCAGGGGCAGGACCAGCAGCCAGGCGAAGACATTGCGCAGCGGAAAGCGGTAGGCGGTGACGAGCCAGGCCAGGCCGCCGCCCACCAGGAGGGAACCCGCTGCCACTCCCAGCATCAGGAGCAGGGTGGTGAGCACCATGCCGGAAAGTCCCCGCGGCGGCGCGGTGTCGCCCACGCTGCCCAGGCCATCAACAACCACGGCGAACACGGGGGTGGCAACCACCACGGCCACCAGGACCACGAGTGCGGACCACGCCGGGCGTCCGGCACCGGCCGTCCGGCGGGGACGGCGTTTCGGCGTCCCCGCTTCAGCGAGGACCGCCGTTTCGGTCACTTGTATCCGGCCTCGGCGAGCAGGTCCACGGCCCCGGCGTTGAGGTCGCCGTAGGCTTCGGCGTTCAGCGGCATCCGCTTGAAGTCGCCAAAGCCCGCAATCACCGGCTCGGGTTTCGCTGCCGGGTTGACCGGGAACTCGTGGTTCGCGTCGACGAAGGCGTTCTGGCCCGTGGTGGCGAGCCACTCGATGAGCCGCTGCGCGTCCCCGGCGTTGTCGGAGCCCTCCACCACGCCCGCACCGGAAATGTTGACGTGGGTGCCGGCGCCTTCCTGGCTGGCCCAGTAGAGGTCCACCTTGAAATCAGGTTTGTCCTCCAGCGTCCGCGCCAGGTAGTAATGGTTGTTGATGCCGACGTCGCAGGTTCCGGCGTCGATCGCCTCAAGCAGCAGGACGTCGTTGCTCATGATCTGAACGTCGTTGGCCACCCAGCCCTTAACAATCTCCAGGGCCTTCTCCCGGCCGTGCAGGTCGATCAGGCTGGCCACGAGGGACTGCGTGTAGGACGAGGTGGCGTCCCGCATGCACAGCCGCCCCTTCCACTTCGGATCCGCCAGCCCGGCGTAGGTGTCCGCCGCGTCGAAGTCAGCGGGATCCACGTTCTGGGGGTTGTAGGTGACGGTGCGCGCCCGCATGGCCAGCCCGAACCAGCGCCCCTGCGCGTCACGGAGGTCCTCCGGGACTGCTTCATTGAGGGCCGCAGAATCAATCGCGGCGAGCTCATCCTGGCGCGCCGCATTCCAAAGGTTGCCCGCGTCCACCGTCATAAACACGTCAGCCGGAGAGTCTTCCCCCTCGGCTTTCAGGCGCTCGAGAAGTTCCGCGTCGTCACCGGTGATGAACTCCACGGTGATGCCCGTTTCGTCCGTGAACTGCCCGAACGCACCCTCCAGGTCATAGTGGCGGGCTGAGTAGATCTGCAGGTCGGCAGGCTGTCCACCGATAATGCCGCAACCGGTCAGGGCTGATGCCAGTACTGTCAGGCCTGCGGCGGCAGCGAGTAAGCGTCGAGTGGGCACGTTGGGGCTCTTCTCAGGGGGCGGCTCCGGGACCGCACGGCAATTTGGCAAGGTAAGGCTATCTTAATTACTTGCCCGGCCCGTAACTATTAAGGGCCGTGACTGCCCAGCAGGCGCCGGTCGACGTCGGTTACTTCCGGGTACGCCGCCTGCGTGCCTTTCCGGGTGGTGGCCAGGGCGGCGGCCACGGAAGCGAACGCGGCAGCATCTGCGAGCGCATCCCCTGCGGCAAGACGCACGGCAACCGCGCCGGTGAAGGCATCTCCGGCCCCCGTGGTGTCCACTGCGTCCACCTTTGTGGGCTCGATCAAAGTCACCCGGGCGCCAGGCCCGGCCAGCGAGTCCAGCACTACGGAGCCCTGCGAACCCAGCGTCACCAGCACCTGCCGGATCCCCCGCTCCGCGAACCGCTCCCGCACGGCATCCCACTCTGCGGCGGTGGCCTCGGCGCCCGGCACGGACGCCCCACCGCCCAGGAACAGCGCAGCCTCGTGCGCGTTAACCAGCAGGACATCGGCGAGCCCGGCCAGGGCGGCGGGGACCTCGGCGTACGGCGAGAGGTTCAGCAGGACTGTCGCGCCGGCGTCGTGCCCTGCCTGTGCGGCTGCCACCACCGTTTCCATGGCGACTTCAAGGCAGAGGCTGACGACGGCGGCGCCCTCCAGGACGTCGTCTGCCTCGGCGACGTCGGCCGGGGAGAGGGTGCCGTTGGCGCCGGCCGAGATGATGATGTTGTTCTCGCCGTGCGAATCCACGGCGATGACCGCGACGCCCGTGGGTTCGCTGGACGTCCGGACGTGCCCCACGTCCACACCCGCCCCGGCAACCGAGGCGAGCAGCATGTCGCCGTTGGGGTCCTCCCCCACGGCACCGACGAGGCTGACCCGGCCGCCCAGCCGGCCCGCGGCGACGGCCTGGTTGGCGCTCTTGCCGCCCGGGTTCACGGCAAAGCCGTTGCCGTGAACCGTCTCGCCGGGCAGCGGGAGGCGTTCGCAGTAGATGGTCAGGTCCGCGTTCAGGGAGCCGACGACGACGATCCGGCCGGTCTTTCCGGCGCCGGTGGTTCCGCCGCTCATTCGGCCACCTCGGCCTCGACCGGCTTGGGGATCAGCAGCGAGGCGGCGAACGCCGCCACGGTCAGGGCCAGGCCCACCACCACAACGGTCAGGTAGGAGGCCTGCGCATCGCCGAGTGCAGACGTTGCCACCAGCACGGCGGGCAGGATGAGGAAGCTCAGGCCCGCGCCGAGGTTGAAGGCACCGGCGTTCATGCCGGGCAGGAAGCCGGGGTTGCCTGCGGGCGAGAGGACAACGCCGAGTCCATTGAGCATGATGTTGACCGTACCGGCGTACATGATGCCCAGCAAGACCGTGCCGGCGATCATCAGGGGCAGGCTGTTGAGACCAAGGAACGCGATGATGGCGAGCGCGGCAACACTCCCGAGGAGTCCGATGCGCAGCACTTTGGTGTAGCCGAGGACGGGTGCCAGCTTGCCGCTCAGCGGGCCGACCAGCCAGCCGAGCAGCGCGTACGGGGTGAGGATGATCAGCGACATCTCCGTGGGGCCGATGCCGAAGCCGGGCTCGGCGGCCTGGACGTAGGCGGGGACGATGCCGTTGATCACGGCGAAGATGCCCGTCATGGTGAGGGTGGTGGTGAGCAGCGGCGCCCAGGTGGCGCGCTGGCGCAGGTGCACCGTTTCAACCATCGGCTGGCTGGCCCGCTTTTCCGTCCGCCAGAAGGCGAGGAACGCGACGGCGGAGACGGCCACGAGTGCGAGGCTCAGTACGAGGGTTCCGGAGGAGAAGGCGCCCACCAGCTTGGAGCCTTCGTTAAGCGCTGTCAGCAGGGCGCCCACGGCCACCACGATGAAGAACACACCGCGCCAGTCCATGGTGGTGCCGGCCGCCGGCTTGCTTTCAGCGGCGAGGAAGGCGATCAGCGCGGTGGCCACAACAGCAAGGACCACCATGAGCCAGAAGATGCTGCGGAAGCCGTAGTGCTCCGCGAAGTAGCCGCCCACGAAGGAATCGACGCCGGCCACGCCGCCGTTCACGGCGGTGATGAGGCCCATCAGGGTGCCGTATTTACGGGGGTTGCTGACGGCGGAGCGCAGCATGATCAGGCAGAGCGGCACGGTAGGTCCGCTGACGCCCTGGATGATGCGGCCCACGAACAGCCAGGTCACATCCGGTGCCAGGGCTGCGATGACGGAGCCGGCGGCCATCAGCAGCATCATGCCCAGCAGGACCTTCTTGCGGCCGATGATGTCGCTCAGCCTCGGCAGGAACAGGGAGAACAGGGCGGCCGCGGTGAAGAACCAGGTCTGCGACAGCCCGATGACGGCCTGGTCCGTTTTAAGTTCTTCGCCCATGGTGACCAGGGCGGGGCTGAGCATGGAGGCGTTGAGCTGGAAGGCCACGCAGGCCGCCAGGAGGGCGATCATCAGCGCGGTGACATTGCCGCGGCCGGTCTTGGGTGCGGTGATCGTGGCAGTCATCTACTTGACCCCTCCGGCGGTGAGGGCCGCGCCTTCGCGGCTGTCGGCGTCGGACGGCTCGCCGATGCGGACCAGCGCATCGGTGACCAGGTCCCAGAACTTCGTGTGGTCCAGGTCCACCGCAACGCTGGTGTGGCAGTCAGCCGGGGCCGGGGCACGGAAGTCCGCCACGGTCATGCCCAGGGTCAAGGTGCCCTGCAGTTCGATGTTCACCGGCACCTTGCGGGTGCTGACGATGCTGGGATCGATGACGTAGGCCACGGCGCACGGATCATGCACGGGCGGGAAGTCAAAGCCCTGCGCGTCCTTATAGGTGTGGGCGAAGAAGTCCATCAGTTCCGTGACGAACTGTGCGGGTTTGGTGCCGATGGCCGCGATCTTTTCGACGACGTCCGGGGTGGCCAGCGCCTGGTGGGTCAGGTCGAGGCCCACCATCACCACGGGCCACTTTTCGTTGAAGACGATGTGGGCGGCCTCGGGATCGATGATGATGTTGAACTCGGCCACCGCGCTCCAGTTGCCCACGTGGTAGCCGCCGCCCATGAGGACAACTTCCTTGACGCGCTCCACGATGCGAGGTTCCTTGCGGGCGGCCAGGGCGATGTTGGTGAGGCCCGCGGTGGGAACCAGGGTGACGGTGCCCGGCTCGTGCGCCATCACGGTGTCGATGATGAGGTCGACGGCGTGGCGGGGGTCCAGCTCGATGGTGGACTCGGGGAGGGCCGGGCCGTCCATGCCGGACTCGCCGTGGATGTCCGGCGCGGTTTCGATGCTGCGGACCAGGGGGCGGCCGCAGCCGGCGGCGAAGGGGACGCCGGTGATGCCGGCGATGGTGCCGACGGCCAGGGCGTTGCGGGTGACCTTTTCCAGGGTCTGGTTGCCCACCACCGTGGTGACGGCCAGCAGGTCGATGGCGGGGTTGCCGTGCGCGAGCAGCAGCGCCACGGCATCGTCGTGCCCGGGGTCGCAGTCCAGGATGATTTTGGTGCGTCCGGCCTGGCTTGCGGGCTGGGGATTTGGTTCCACGATGGTTCTCCACGTCATTGGGGTCCTGCCTGGGGTGGCAGGAGGCTCAGCATTCCGGAGTGATCATGACACTGTTTCGGCGGTCACGTCAAACGCTTAACGCTCCCCACCCGCCCCCTCTCCTCGCAAGCTCGGACAGGGAACCCTGCGGGCGTGGGCCCACTTACGTCAAACGCTTGATGCCATGCGCTGCCTGAAAGTGTTGTGTTGCTACTACGATCGAGGTATGGAATCCGTGGAACAGGTGCAGCAGCCGGCGCGCCACCGGCGGATCACGGCCGCCATGGTTGCCGAGCGCGCCGGGGTCTCGGTGGCCACTGTGTCACTGGTGGCCAACGGCAAGACCGCAGGCCGCGTTTCCGAGGACAACATTTCCCGGGTGCGGGACGCCATTGCCGAGCTGGGCTACGTGGTGGACGGCATCGGCAGCTCCCTGGCCAGGGGCGTCAGTTCCATCGTGATCCTGGTGGCCCCGGACATTTCCAACCCGTTCTTCGCCAAGGTCATCGCCGGGGTCCGCGAATCGCTGGGCCCCAGCTACCAGCTGCTGCTGTCCGTCACGGACTCGGGGGAGTTTCCGAAGGCAGCCGACGTCCGCAAGCTGATGTCCCTGCGCCCGGCCGGGCTCCTGGTTGACGCCCCGAACGCCGACTTCCTCGAGGACCTGTCCGTGGCCGGGCCCCTGGTGCTGCTGGACGCACCCGGGATGGAGTCGTTCGCGCCGGCCGTGAACCTGGACGTAGCCTCTGGAGCGCGGGAACTGGCCGCGCATCTTGCGGGCGCCGGGCACCGGCGGGTGGCCTACCTGGACAGCGTTACCGGGACCACCACCTTCACCCTCCGCCGCGACGCCTTCCTGTCCGAGGCGGCAGCGCGCGGCATGGCGGTGGATTCCGCCGACGTGCGGAGCACAACCATCGACGTCGGCGCGGCAGCGGCCGCCTTCGCCCACGCCTGGCCGGACTGGCAGCGGAACGGAATCACCGCCGTCGTCTGCGCCACCGATACGCACGCCTACGGTGTGCTGCAGGAAGCGCGCGTGGCAGGGGTGAAAATCCCGGAGGAGCTGGCCGTGGCCGGCTTCGACGACCTTCCCTACTCCGCCACCAGCAGCCCCGGCCTCACCAGCGTGCACCTGCCCGCCACTCCCCTGGGCCTGAAGGCCGGTGAACAGCTGCGCCGGCTGATGGAGGGACGGGCGCTGGAGCCGACGGACCTGACGCTGGAAAGTTCCCTGGTGGTGCGGGGTTCAACGCTCGCGGGACGCTGAAGGTTACTGCCGCCGCCGTTCTGTCACAGCCCGGCCGTAAGCTGGGAGCATGCCGAGTCACTGGGAAAGCCTGGACGCGCCGCTGCGCGAATCCGTGCAGCACAACGTGGAGATTTACGAGCGCGTCCGCCCTGCCCTGAAGCTGGTCACGCGCGATGTCCTGCTGATCCTGCGGGACATGCTGAAGGACTCCGAAGTTACCCCGCTGTTCGTGACCGGCCGGACCAAAACCGTGGAATCGTTCAAGGAAAAGATTTCCCGGACGGAGGAACCGCTCGAGCCGGGCGGACCTCCGGTGCTGAAGTTCCCGGACCCGTTCCGCACCCTGAATGACATGGTGGGGATCCGCGTCATCACCAAACTGCCTGCGGAAAATGCCGCGGTGGCCAACATCATCAAGCGCCAGCGCCAACTGTTTGACTGCCGGGGGGACCGGGAGAAGGACATCGGCTCCATCGAGTCCGGCACCTACGGGTATTCCAGCCGCCACCTGATCCTGCGGACCATCCAGAACGAGGCGGTCAAGGAGTACCAGCAGGTCTTCAACCCGGACATCGCGCCCAACGGCAGCTACTTTTTTGAATGCCAGATCCGCACGATCTTCGCGCACGCCTGGAGCGAGATCGAGCACGACATCCGGTTCAAGGCGGAGGACCCAAGGGCCTGGACTCCGCATTTCGACCGCCAGTTCACGGCGACGGCGGCCATGCTGGAAACCGTGGAAACTGCGTTCGCCGACCTGCACGAACGCTACGAGGAAGTGCGCAGTTTCTGGGACACGGACGGCGAGGGGGCGGCGCCGTTGACCCCCAACCGGATCCGCGACGTGTGGCGCACCCTGCTGCCGCACGTGGACCGGAAGGTGGACGACGACTGGGGCTGGGCTGCCGAGCTCCTCGCCGCGCACGGCCTCAACCAGACCATGCAGCTGGCCGGGCTGCTCAGCGCCAACCGCATCACCGAGGTCCGCAAGGCGCTGGACCACCGCTACTCCCCCGGCCCGGACCGGCTGCTGGATGACCTGCTGCTGTGGCAGTACGGCACCAAGCATATCGACCTCACCGCAGAACCGGCCGACGCCGTCCCGCACCCGCGGCGGGACAGCCTCCTGCGGCGGCTCAAGCAGATTGAGCGGTACCGGCTGACGAAGAAGTAGGGGCGCCGCTAGGAAGATGTAGAGCGCGTGTCGAAGGCCGCGGCCGATTCCCGCAGGAGGCGGGCCACCGTGTCCACGGGCGTGCCGGCGGACCGCCGCCTGTCGAAGCGTCGGAGGACGATGCGCCGCGTACCCAGCCCGGGGACGTCCAGGACGTCAACCCCGTCCTGGACGACGCCCGTCAGTGCCAGGGTGGGCACGATGGCGGCGCCCTCACCCGCAGCCACCAGTGCCAGCGCGGTCAGCGTGTCCTGATACTGGTGCACGGTTTCCATCGGGACGCCCGTTGACTGGCGGAGCCGGCCGAGCACCGAGGCGTTGGCGGCTGACGGCTCGACGCCGAGCCACGGAAATGGCAGGCGGCCAAGGTCGATGTTCTCGGTGGTAAGGAGGGCGCCGGCGGGAACCACCAGTTTCCACGGCTCATCCAGCAGGGGCTCCTCGGTCATTCCGGCGGACAGCGAACGTTCGCCGGACGTCGTCGAATCGAGCTCCACCACCACGGCGTCCAGGGCACGCTGCCGGAGGAGCCGCATCAGGGCGGGGAAGTCGTCCTCAATCATCCGGATCTGCAATTGCGGGTACTGGATGCGCCACTCGGGCAGGCGCGGGATCACCACGGTCCGGACAAAGCTGGTGAATCCGCCGACGCGCACCACGCCGGCAATGGTGGCGCCGCCTTCGATCCGGGCGCGGGCGACGCTGAGGGCGCGTTCAATCTCTTCTCCGGCTTCGGCTATCGCCAGACCGGCGGGTGTCAGCACCGACCCTTTGGGTGTGCGCAGGACCAGCGAGTGCCCTGTCTCCTCCTCCAGTTTGTTGAGTTGCTGGGAGACCGCGGAGGCCGTGATTCCCAGCTCGTCAGCGGCGGCGAGCACGCCGCCGGTACGGGCAATCGCAAGGAGCACACGGAGCCGGCGCGGATCGATATCCATGTTAAGCAGTTCTAAACCATGTCTTCAGAGGAATGCAATTGATCTAAAGCTTGGGCCTACTCATAATTGCTGCTGAAGGGCTAGTTACGCCGGGTGATTATCGGCTGGGCATCAACTGTGAAGGGACATCATGGAACTGCTGTGGGAAATTGCGGGCTGGGCAGGCGCGGTTGCAATACTCAGCGCGTACCTCGCCGTATCCATGGGTTGGCTCAAAGCCGGCAAGGGCTTCCAGATTGCGAACCTCCTCGGTTCCTGCGCCTTTATCGTGAACGGTGCATTTCATGAGGCATGGCCGTCCGTGGTCACGAACATTGCGTGGTTCCTCATCTCAGCGGTAGCGCTGTTCCGCATGCGCTCCGGGGACGGGGCTGCGGCTACTGCGGGCGAAGCACCGCAGGCGCAGTTCCCTGGTGTACCGGAGACCGGCCAAATGGCCATCATTGAGGCGCCCCGCGCAGCGTAGCTTCACCTGCTCCCTAACGGCAGGCCGCTTAGTCCTGCCCCGCGGCAGCCAGCTTCTCGGATCGGTTAACTGACCGGCGGATACCAACTATTCGGACGGCGACTCCCACAAGGACGAGGCTGATTCCCAGCGTCATCAGAATCCAGACCGGCACCGTAGCGGCGTCGATATTCCGGTAGCACTCCGCCGCCAACCCGGTAGTCCGCATCTGCACGTCGGCTATTTCGGCCGCGGTGCTGTTCGGAAGCAGAGGACTGCCGCACAGCGGCCCCACCGTCTTCAGCCCGATAACGAAACTAAGGATGTGCAGGGCTAACCCGACAGCGACTGTCAGAAGCCAGCCGCGCCGCTGGCTAAGCTCCTGATTAATGTCCCTGGTCGCATCTCCCGGAGAATCTCGAACCTCCATACGTAGAGCTTAACGGGAGTCCCGCCTGCCGTGGTGGCGTCCTTGTTGAGGTTGACGCGCCCGTGTAGTGGGAAGGGCTACACGTACTGCGTTCATTTATGGATACCCCTAGGATGACCCTCATGACATCTGATGACGAAAAGGATCCTCCTGTACCCGCCGATCTGGTCGGGGCACCGAAGCGCATCCACCACGATCGGGTTGCGGGAGAGAATGACCGTTCCGACCGCACGTCCCCTGCGGAGGAGCCGAAGGACTGAAAAAAATACTCCTGGCTTTGTCGATCTGATGCCGGCCCGTTCGACGCGATAGTAGAAGGACGCATCAGGCGTTCTCAGTTAGAAGGAGAAGAACCGTGAAGTTCATGCTGATTATGCGCGCTACCGAAGAGGCAAAAAAGGCCTACGAAGCGGCGGACATTGAACAGATCATCAATGCCATGGGCGCCTACAACGAATCGCTCATGAAGGCGGGAGTGCTGCTCGCCGGTGAAGGGCTCGCCGACGATATGAGCGAGGCTTTCGTTGTTGATTTTTCAGGCGAGAACCCCATTGTCACCGACGGCCCCTACGGGGAGACCCATGAACTCTTCAATGGATTCTGGATCATCCAGACCGCCAGCAAGGAAGAAGCAGTGCAGTGGGCCAGCCGCTGCCCGCTGGGCCCGGGCAACAAACTCGAAGTCCGCCGCGTCACCGATATGAGCGACTTTGAAGACTTCTCGGACAACGAATTCCTCCAAAAGGAAGCCGGCTGGCGTGAGGAACTCAACCAGCCCTAGCCGCATGGCCGACGAGTCCTCAAACACCTCCACGCCGGCGATCCAGCGCACGCTGGACGCCGTGTGGCGGATCGAAAGCGCGCGGATCATCGCAACGCTTGCCAAGATGACCGGCGACGTCGGCCTGGCGGAAGATCTCGCCCAGGAAGCCCTGATCGACGCCCTCACGCAGTGGCCCGGGTCAGGCGTCCCGGATAACCCGGGCGCCTGGCTTACGGCCGTGGCAAAACGCAAGGCCATAGATAATTGGCGCCGCCGGGACCGGCTCGACGAACGCTACCGTGCAATCGCCCACGACCTCACGGAGATGACCGAGGACCAGTGGCAGCCCATCCCCGATGACGTGCTCAGGCTGGTCTTCATCGCCTGCCACCCGGTGCTCTCCCGTGAGGGGCAGGTCGCCCTGACCCTTCGCACCGTGGGCGGGCTGACCACCGGGGAGATTGCACGGATGCTGCTGGTTCCCGTCGCCACCGTCCAGCAGCGCATCGTACGGGCAAAGAAGACCCTGTCGGCCGCCCGTGTGCCCTTCGACACCCCTGAGCCGAACGAGTGGAACGCGCGGCTGGGCTCGGTGCTGGCGGTGCTGTACCTCATCTTCACCGAAGGCTATGCCGCCACAACGGGTCACCAGTGGATCCGGACCGACCTCGCCAACGAAGCGCTGCGCCTTGGGCGTGTGCTTGCCGGCCTGCTTCCGCAGGAGCCCGAAGTTCACGGCCTCGTCGCGCTGATGGAGTTCCAGGCATCCCGGTTCGCCGCGCGCGTCCGCCACGACGGTGCCCCGATCCTGCTCGCTGACCAGGACAGGTCACGCTGGGACAGAACCCAAATAGGACGTGGCCTGGCATCACTGGCACGTGCCGATGCGCTCGGCCGCGGAAGGGGCAACTACTGCCTTCAGGCGGCCATCGCGCAATGCCACGCGACCGCCCGCAGCTTCGAAGAAACCGACTGGAACAAAATAGTGCTGCTCTACGAGGCCCTGGGACGGCTGGCACCCAGCCCCATCGTCGAGCTGAACCACGCCGTAGCAGTGTCCATGGCCACCGGCCCTGCAGCCGCCTTGAAGATCGTGGACCGCCTCGTTGCCGGTGGCACCCTCCGCCACTCACACCTGCTGCCAAGCATCCGCGGAGAGCTGCTCTCCAAACTCGGAAGAACCGACGAAGCCAAAACCGAACTGCTGCAGGCTGCCGCACTCACTGCAAACGAACAACAAAAAGCGGTTCTCCTCGCCAAGGCAGCCGCCCTCTAATCATTCCAAGCGGACTTCGGGCCATGTTGGCTGCAATGGTGCAGTCCAGCGCTGAAGCTGAAAGTCCGGAAATCACCCCCTGCCGCAGCACAGCTGAACGGCAATGGTTCCAGGGCAAATGGCGGTGCACTTGCCGGGGTGGCGCCCGCTTCAGCGTTGGGATCGGCTGGTTTCACCTTCGTACTGCGGGGCAATGCTGAATGTGAAAAAGTGTGGACATGGCTGCACTCATCGAGGATTACGCGTTGCTTTCGGATCTTCAGACCGGTCCTCTCATCTCCCGGGAAGGGAGCGTGGACTGGCTTTGTTTCCCGCGCTTCGATTCACCGTCTGTGTTCAGCCGCCTTGTAGGTTCTGATGAACACGGTCACTGGCTGTTAGCCCCCAGCGATTCAGGTGCAACCGTTATCGACCGGCATTACGTCGAATCCACGTTTGTGCTGCAAACGGTCTGGGAATCTTCCGGCGGGCGCATCCTGGTGACGGATTTCATGCCCTTGGGAGACAGCAGTTCCTCCCTGGTCCGCCGTGTCACAGGTTTGGCCGGCAGCATGGAAATGCGGCAGGAACTCCGGATCCGGCCAGGATATTCCACCGTCCTGCCGTGGATGAGCCGTGTTATCGACAGTGGGCCGACGGCATCAATGGTTCTGTTGGCAATGGCAGGTCCGGATGCTTTCGCACTGAGAGGACCCCACCTGCCACAAGCGCATGCGCACGGACATGAAGGAACGTTCCTCATCTCCGAAGGCGAGACGGTGGATTTCGAACTAGCGTGGTTCCCTTCGCACCGCCCCGTGCCGGCCGCGACGGACGTTGACGCCGCCCTCGAAGTAGCTACCGAGTATTGGAGCCGGTGGGGAAGCCACTGCAGGCAAGACGGCGCCTATGGAGGCGCCGTTAAGCGGTCATTATTGGTACTTCGCGCCCTCACGCACATGGAAACCGGCGGCATCGTCGCAGCGCCCACCACGTCCCTTCCGGAGGACTTCGGTGGACCGCGGAATTGGGACTACCGGTACTGCTGGTTGCGCGACGCAGCCCTGACATTGGAGTCGATGCTGACCCACGGCTATGAAACAGAGGCCCTTCAGTGGCGCAACTGGCTCCTTCGCGCCCTCGCCGGTGACCCTGAGCAAATGCAGATCATGTACGGGGTCGGGGGCGAGCGGGAACTTCCGGAACGCGAACTTACCCATCTTCCTGGCTACGCCGACTCTAAGCCAGTGCGCATTGGCAACGCCGCCGTATCGCAGTTCCAAGCGGATGTTGTTGGTGAAGTAATGGTGGCCCTGGAGAGACTGCGTATGGCCGGAGGAAAAGAGGACCATTTCTCCTGGGCACTTCAGCAGGCACTCTTGGGCTCCGTCGAAAAGCATATCGATGACAGGGACTTCGGGCTCTGGGAGATGCGCGGCGAAGCACAATACTTCACCCACTCCCGGGTCATGATGTGGGCCGCCTTCAACAGCGCGGTCCGGGCGGTACGGCTGCACGGGCTGACCGGCGATGTTGACAAGTGGGAGCACCTTCGGGACCGGTTGCGTGAGGAGATCATGCGCGAGGGATTCAACAGGAGCACCGGCTCATTCACGCAAACCTACGGTGGAACTCAAACAGACGCGGCGTTACTGGTGATGCCCCAGGTCGGTTTTCTTCCGTACAACGACGAACACATGCTCGGCACGGTCGCACGGTTGGAGCAGGAACTCCTTACCGGCGACGGCCTTTTGCTCCGCTACCGGACAGAGAGCGGCGTTGATGGTCTGGAGCCGGGCGAACACCCTTTCCTCGCACGCTCATTCTGGTTGGTGGAACAATACGCGCGCACAGGTCGGCACGGCGAGGCAAAGACCTTGATGGACAAACTCGTGGGGCTCGCAAACGAGCTCGGCCTGCTGAGCGAAGAGTATGCAAGCGATGAAGGTCGGATGGCCGGCAACTTTCCCCAGGCATTCTCACACTTGACCCTGGTCAGGGCGGCCGACGCCATGCACGGGGTGGACCGGCTCAGCTTGGCTGTCGAAGAACCGGAGTGAACACGGTCTCCCCCAGCCCGCCCCTACCCCCGGTGAGCACAAGCAATTTTTCCCGGAAACGAGGCTTCGCCAAGGTTTTTGCAACCTGGTTTTCCAGCGTTTCTCCAACTCGCGTTCCTGAGAGTGGTTGTTACCACTCGTTCAAGCGGTGTACCGGTATTTGACGGCTCATCGAATCTTGCCGGTTTCAAGGCGCTGCCCAAAAACCCTCGATTGGGAGACTTACTACCGGCTAATTCGCGACGCTACGCCCTTTGCTCGCCACGGGCTTCGTCGCGGTGCCCCCAGGAGCGTGTTGCCGCGGCGCGGTGCTGCAGAATGACGGTGCCAGTTGAGCGTCACAACCACTGTAAAAAGCCAAGCTATCCACAAGCCCCTCCACGGATCCTTTCCTCACAGGCGTCAGTCCTGCAGCTGAACTATTCCGGGGCCATGAGAGCTCCGTTAAGGAAAGGGACTTCTAATGAGCTTTCGAAGGCAAGCTTCTCCCGGGAAGCCAGGTAACCCGTCCTCACGCAGACGCATCACTGGCTTGCTCGCGGGAACCACCACGCTGGCACTTGTGGGAGCCGGTGCGTCCGCTGTAATGGCGGCGAACCCCCCGGTCGGCCCCGGCAACATCGAAATTTTCACCAAGCGCGACATGGTCGCCATCGAGGGATACGCTGCACAGGCGGGACAGGACGCAACCATCCGCGTGTCCCGCGGCGGTAACCTCATCGGCGTCGCACGCGGCGTGGTCGATGCCACAGGCTTCCTCGAGGTCAATCACCCGGGAGGTGTTTGCTGGGATGTGGTTACACCCAACATCACAGGAGGCGACGAAGTCACGGTCGAGTTTGAGGACGGCAGCGGCGACGGAGCAATGGCAGGCACGGCGGTCATCACCTCAGTCGACGCTGTCAACGGGACGCCCACTCCGGACCTCGCCGGCGACATCGAGGGCCAGGTTGTGGTCAAGGGCAAGTACGGCGCCGACGTCGACACCGCCCGCATGGCGGTGGAAATCGTCAACCCCGACATGAGGGACATGGGCATCGGCGAGCGGGCAATCGGCTGGCCCGATGATGAAGTACCTGCCGGCTACACGGTCGAAGGCGTCGCTGAGAACGGCGAGTTCACCGTGACGTACGGTTTCTACTCGGAAGGCGACCGGGACGCCGCTATGGCTGGCGACCCGTCCGTCGCCAGCTGGCAGGCAGAACCGGTGGGCGTTGAAGCCCAGCTCGGCCTGACCATCTCCGAGTTCAAGGAGATCGACGGCCCAGGCTTCGGCGGATGCCCCGCTGGGCCCTCCGGGCAAGCACCCAACTCACCCACTGAGGCCTTCGCCAGCGCGGCAGGCAACGGCAGCATTACCGCCACCTGGGCACCCGCCACCGTCCCCGCGGACGCTCCGGCCATCACCGGCTACGAAGTGATCGCCGAGGACACTGCTCTCGGCCAGGAAGTGAGCATCAAGGTCGGAGCCGAAGAAACAAAAGCAACCATCCGCGGCCTAAAGGACGGTCAGGCGTACCCGGTCAAGGTCGTGGCACTGAACGGACAGGCAAGTACCCCTGCAGCCGCCGGCACGGTTACCGCGACGTCTGCCGAGCTACCTCCAGAGGCCTCCGCACCCACAGCTCCGGGCAACGTGGCGGTGAACGACGGTTCCCTGCTCGGTTCAGCGGATGTCACGTGGACCGCGGCCGCCGCCAATGGCTCGGCTGTCACCGGGTACACCGTTGAGGCGCGGTCGGGCGATGCGGTAGTCGCAACGGCTGACGCAGGAAGCGGCGCCACGTCAGCCAAGCTCCAAGGGCTGACACCCGGAACGGAGTACAGCTTCGTCGTCACGGCCAAGAGCGGTGCGGGCAATACAGCAGCTGAACCAGTGGCCTACTCCGTGAAGGCAGGGGAACTGACTGCACCGTCCGCTCCCAACGTCGTTCGCGTGACCACCGGCAATGGCAGCGCAACTGTCGAATGGCAGGGTGCAGCCGCAGGCAATACACCGGTTACCGGTTATGTACTGACGGCCACGCCTGCCGCAGGAACAGCGGTCACGGTGGAGACGGACGCGGCAGCGCGTACCGCCGTGCTCAGCGGGTTGACCAACGGCACCACCTACACCCTCAAGCTGGTCGCTAAGAGCGCAGCAGGCGATAGCGCTCCGGCAACCTTTGGTACCGGCGCTTCGTCAACCGTGACTCCCGCGGACCAGCTCACGGCCACGGCCGAGTTCCGCGCTGACAAGCGGGAATGGCGGATTGGTGGAAGCGCCAGCATCACCACCGGCAACACGATCACGGCCACCGCCAACGGTGTGCGGATCGGCACCGCGGTGGTCGCCGCTGACGGTACCTGGACGATCCGCGCCCGTAACTCGCTTGCAGCAGCGACGTCAACCATCAACGTGACGTCCTCCGCGGGCGGATCCATCACCGTACCCGTCAGTTCAAGGTAGTCGAATCCACTGAAAAAGGCCGGAGAGCGGCTCTTCGAAGAAGTCCCCCGTCCCATTGGGACGGGGACTTCTGTTGTGGTTTGAGGTTCTGCAGCCGCGAAGTGACTGTTCAATGACTAATGTCCAGACGGTGAGGTCCGTCAAGATGGTAGGTATGTTGCCTTTGAGCCAGATCTTCGCGTTGAGGGAAACGGTGGACCAAGAGTGGCGTTCCCCAGTTGCCGACGCGGTGGGCGAGTGCTGGGGCTTGCCGGCGGGGGCTCTTCGTTTCTGGCGTTCGTCCGCGGTCCACGTGTTTGTCGCCCCACCAGGAGCTGACTCCCGAGGTGTGCTGTACGCGCGGTTCGCGCCCGCGGAGGACCCCGCGGGGTACCGCCTTGCCGAAGGCGCGCGGTTCCATGCCCGTTTGGCAGCCGCTGGTGCTTCTGTTGCGCGGGTTGTCCCCTCCCAAATAAACACGATGGTCGAGCGGATCGGTACGCCGCTCGGCGACATGTACGCCTCGGTCTTGGGCAAGGTGGACGGGGACGAGCTGGATGTTGAGGAGCTCGACGGCGGTGCTGCCGCCGCCTGGGGAGCAGCGCTGGCTGCCTTTCACCAGGCCGCGGGCCAGCCGGCCATGCGAGCCCACACAAAGCCGCCGGATCCGTTCGCCGCCTTGGCAGCTGCCCCTGCTGCACTGGAAGATCCGGAACTGGCGGAAGCTGCGAAGACCCTGAGCACAGTACTAACGGCCAGCCCTGCCACGCCGCTCGTTCTCGGTCACGGCGACTTTGAACTCGACAACCTGCGCTGGACTGACGGATGGCCTGCCTGCTTCGACCTGGACGAATCCGGGGCTATGCCGGCGGCAGCGGATGTGGCCTCAGCAGCACGGGACCTGCTGGGGCCGCGCCCAGGTTCCCCGGAACATCCCGAGCTCCTAACGGCCTTCCTCCAGGGCTACCAACGCATCTCGGGCCAAACCATCGAGCCCCAGGAGCTGGTGTTGCCCCGGGCAGCCTTCGCCGCGCAGCAACTGCTGCAGGCAACTGAAGTCCTGGATTTTAACTCCCGCTCAATCGCCTGGCTCCACGAACTGGACGGGTCCCTGCGAGCCCATTACCAAATTCAGCACGACCTTCTACTGATGACCGCGGACGTATTGGTTTAGCCAGCTTGGGAGCGGCCGCAGAAGGGGTGCTTTCGCGCCTTTCGTGAGTGCTTTCAGATCTCAGTGAGAGCGCTGTTGCGCTGAGCAAGGGTCCGGAAGATTCCTGTATGGTCAAGGCCGCCGTCGCCCCGCGCGACCATGTCCTCGAAAAGATCCTTGATTACCGTGCTCAGGGGTAGCTCCAGGCGTGCTGTTCCAGCCGCCCCCAGCACGAAGTTAAGGTCCTTCAGCTGGTTCTGGGCGCTGCCGCCACCTGTGAAGTCACCGTCAATCCATCTGTGCCCTTTTTGGCGCAGCACCTCGGAATCGGCCAGCCCACCCCGGAGCAGTTCGAGCATCACCGATGGATCGAGTCCCCCGCCCCGCGCGAGAAGCATGGCCTCGGAAACTGCCGTGACCGTGCCGGCGACCACGATCTGGTTGCAGGCCTTAGCGAGGGCGCCCGTACCTCCCGAACCCATGTGCCGGATGGTGCCGCCCATGAACTCGAACGCCGGGGTGACCGAGCGAAGTGCGTCCTCGTCCCCGCCCACCATGATGCTCAAGGTGCCGTTTTCGGCACCGACGGTGCCGCCACTGACGGGGGCGTCCAGGACCCGGACCCCGTGTTCGCTAAGCATTCGTTCGCCAAAGGCCGCGACTGCCCCCGGCGAGACGGTCCCGTGCACGACGAGTATGGGCCGGGCAATGCCCCGGGCTGTCCATCCGGCTATCAGGCCCTCTTCTCCCGGAAGCAACGATTCGACGTGGCTTAGGTCCGGCAACACGGTGAGAACGACGTCGGCGGCCGCCTCAAAAGGTGAAGTCGCAACGCGGGCGCCCAGGCCCACCAAGGCTTCGGCTTTCGAAGCAGTCCGGTTCCAGACTGTCAGCTCGCCGTAGCCCTTCAGCAGCCGGCGGGCCATCGGTTCCCCCATCGGCCCTAATCCCATCAGGGCAAGCGCTGGGTGGTCATGTTCAGGCATTGGAATCCTTTAGAGATTAGGGCAGACGTTACTGGTTGGTCAGGAGATCGGACGGCCACAGGATGAGCTGCGGGAAGACGGCCAGCATGACGATGGCAACCACCATGACCACGTAGAGCGGCACCGCGGCCTTCACGATCTTCTCCATCGGCAGCCCGCTGACATAGGACGCCGCGAACAGGCAGACGCCGACAGGCGGCGTGACCAGGCCAACGGCAAGGGCAGCAACGAGGAAGACGACGAAGTGGATGGGATCCACGCCGGAAGACACAGCCGCGGGCATGAGCACCGGTGTGCAAAGCAGGATGGCGGCGACTTTGTCCATCACCGTTCCGATGATGATCAGGATCAGGCCGATCAGCAGCATGACGATGGTGGGGTCAGTGCTGACGCTCAGCAGCCAGCTGCTGACCTTTGCCGGCAGTCCGTCAATGGTGAAGATGTAAGAGGCGACGCCGGCGATCATGGCGATGAGGAGGATGGTGCCGGTGGTGAGGCCAGCGTCCACGATCATTTTGGGCATCTGGCGCCACTTCATGTCCCGGTAGACGTAGATGCCCACCAACAGGCTGTAGAAGACGGCGACGGCGGCAGCCTCCGTGGGCGTTACGAGCCCGCTGAACATGCCCACCAGGATGATCACCGGGCCGCCCATGGCCGGGATTCCCCCGAGGACGATCCTCAGGCCCTTCTTGAAAGGCGTCCTTGAGACCTCGCCGTAACCGTGGCGTGCCGACAGGAAGAAATTCACAAGCATCAGGACGAGGATCAGGACAATGGACGGTCCAAATCCGCCCGCGAGTGCCGCGCCTACCGACACGTTCGCGGTCGAGGCGGCGATGATCATGAGGATGCTCGGCGGTATCAGTGAGGACAGGGTAGCGGTGACCATGGTCATCGCGGCCGCATAGGGCCGCGGGTACTTATGGTCAGTCATGGCCTTGATCTCGATCTTGCCAAGGCTGACAATGTCGGCAACCGAGGAACCGGAGATGCCGCCGAAGATTGCGCTCGATGCGATGTTCACTTGGCCAAGGCCGCCACGGAAGCGGCCGAAGATTACTTCGGCGCCACGGAAGATGCGGTCTGAAATACCCCCTCCGGCCATGAGGTTGCCGGCCAGGACGAACAAGGGGACGGCAACCAGCAGGAAGCTGTTCATGGAGCTCATCATTGACTGGGGCAACAGGTCGAGGGGGATGTCGAAGATCAGCAGCGTGGCGATGACGCCGATGCCGAGTGAGACTGAGAGCGGAACGCCCAGCAGCAGCAGGAGGAGGAAAATGCCCAGCAGGGTCAGGCTCATGCGATCATCTCTCCTTTGAGGATCCGCTTACGCATATAGGGGGAGAAGTAGACGGTGGTGATATGGGCGACGATTGCGAGTGCCGCGCCAATTACAAGGGGAAGTGTTACCAGGAACATCTTGAGTCCCAGGGCAGGACTGGACTCTCCGGCGGCGTACTGCTGCAGCATCAGTTCCCACGTCTTGTAAAGCAGGACACTGAAGAACACGGTCCCGCAGATGGCGTAGAGATGCATGCTGACTTGCTTAAGCCAGGCTGGTCCCCACGCCACCGCGAAGTTCACGCGCGGGTGCACGGCGGCCCGGAAGCCGGCTGCCATCCCCAGGAAGGTGGTGTCCATGAACAGGAAACGGGTCAGTTCCTCGGTCCATGGCAGCGAGGCTCCCATCTGCCGGCTGACCATCTGTGCCGCAAGGCTAAGCAGCATCGCGCAGATTCCGACGAAGAGGAGAGCATCCACGGCCTTCCAGATCAGGCCATGAGGTTCCGGGACTTCGCCTGCCGGAACCACCGTGATGCCATCTTCGGCCGCCTGGTGTTCGGCCCCACGGGTTGGGGTGGTTCCTTCATCATGCATTGCACTCGTCTCCTGCACTGGACCCGTCACCTTACCGTCCAAGGAATTCAAGGCTTGACTGTACGAATTCCTTGCCCACCTTGCCCTCAAGCTCGGGGTAGACCTTCTGCGCTGCCGCCTGGAACTTTTCCCGGGCTTCGGGCGTCAGTTCGTTGATCTTCACGCCTTCGCCCTTCAGCTTCTCAAGGGTTTTGGCGGCTTCGTCGGTGTCGTACTTCGTCTTGAAGTCAGCGGTGTCGTCTGCAGCTTCCTGCAGGACCTTCCGGGTGTCCTCATCGAACGAGTCCCACTTCTTCTTGCTGAACCCGAGGACGAGGCCGTCCGAGATGTGCCCGGTCAAGGAGAGGTAGTCCTGGACTTCGAAGAACTTGTTGTTGACTGGAACTTCCAGGGGGTTTTCCTGGCCGTCGATAGTGCCGAGCTGCAGGGCGGTGTAAACCTCTTTGAAGTCCATCGGCGTCGGGTTGGCGCCCACTGAGCCAAAGAACTTCACCCAGAGGTCATTCTGCGGTACGCGGAGCTTCAGGTCCTTGAAGTCCTCGGGCTGGGTAATGGGGCGCACCGAGTTGGTGGTGTGCCGGGGAGTACGGGTCAGCATGGACACGCCCTTGATGCCCAGCTTGTCCAGTGAGCCCAGCAGTTCCTTGCCTGGCTCGCCTTCAAAGTACTTCGTGACCTCCTCCGAGTCCTTGAAAAGGTAGGGAAGGCTGACGGCATTCATCTTCGGCTCGAAGGACGCGTATACCGAAGTCGACATGATGGTCGAGTCCAGCGTGCCATTTCCAAGCAGGTTGACGGCGGCGTTCTGGTCCCCGCCAAAAAGGGTGCCATCGGGGAACGTCTCGACCTTGACCTTGCCGTCGCTCAGCTCGGCAACCTTGTCGGCGAAGTGCTTTGCGGAGACGCCCATGGAAGAGGTTGCCGGGTCACCGAGGCCGAGGCGCACGGTGGTGCTGGCGCCGGCACCACCGGCCCCGCCCCCGCCGCAACCGCTGAGGACAGTACTGACGGTGAGTGCAACGGCCACAGCTGCGGCGGCCAGGATGCGCTTTGGCATCTGATTCTCCTTTGAATACTTGCTGGTCCCTGGCCTGTACGGACAGGGGTACTGATGCTTTGATGGCGGTGGTTAAGGCGTCCTGGGCTGTGCGGGTATGGGCGAGAACGGCTGCTCTCGCTGCTTTCTTGTGCGTGCAGGTACACGCCTACAGAACAGGATGGAAGATCACCTTCCGAGGTGGAACCGGTACACTTTTGTACCACGGGCTGGCGCGGGTGTAAACCGCAGGAGCAGATGACAGCCTGAAATTACTTCGAGAATTGCAGCCGGGCAACGCTGGACCGTTCGACCAGTTCGGCGGCTACGCGTATGACGTTGGGTTTTCCCGACGCCTTGCCCTGCGTGTTGGACAGAGCGAGTTGCACGGAGTGCCGGGCGAGCAGATCTATGGGCTGCCTGACGATTGTCAGGGCCGGGGTCATGAGTTCGGTCCAGGGTGAGTCTTCGAAAACGATGACGGATAGGGTGCGGGGAATGTCGATTCCGGCGTGGGATAGGCGCCGCAGAACCTCGGTTACCTGGGCGGTGTTTGCCACCACCAATGCGGTGGGCGGCTCCTCGATGCCGAGGAGCGCCGACGCGGCATCTCCTCCCGCCGGCCCGCGGAACGCGGCGTGCCGGATGAGGAGCTCATCCTGCTCCAGGCCGGCTGTTTCCAGGGCTTGCCGATAGCCGGCGATCCGGTCCCTTCCGGTGGTGGAGGCAGCCGGCCCGGAGATAATCCCGATGCGGCGGTGGCCGTGCGCGGCGAGCAGTGCCGTAGCAGCCCGGGCGGATTCGAAGTTGTCGATGCTCACCACGTCCACTTCAGGGAGCGAAGGTATTGATCTGTCGACAAACACCACATCAGTCCCAAGGTCCTGAAGCTGCTTCCAGATTGCCAGGTTGTTGCCGGTCGGGGTCGCGATAATCCCACTGACCCTGCGTTCGATCAGTGTCGCCAGACGCTCTGATTCCAGCTGGTCATCCTCCTGCGTGGTCATCAGCAGCACCTGGATTCCGCGGGCGTGCGCCTCCTGCACCACCTGGTCGGCCAGTCGGGCGAAAAATGGGTTGGAGACGTCGGCGAGGAGCAGCCCCAGCGTGGTAGGCGGGCCATACTTTAGCTCCCTGGCCGCCGTGCGGGGATGGTAGCCCAAGTCCTTCATCACGCCGTTGACCCTGGCACGGGTAGCTGCAGCGACTGGACCTGAGCCCGGATTCAGCACCCGCGAGACAACTGCAACGGACACCCCGGCCGCCTGGGCAACATCGCGGATGGTCGGTTGTTTCTGCACGCCTACTCCTTTGTCTGGCACTTCCTGGACATCCGGGAACCTTTTTTAGCCTAGGGCTTGACCTCAGGCCTGCGCCTGTGACATAAAAGTGTACCGGTTCCACTTATTTTACCTTAGTTCGATCCCGCTTGGACTGCAGAGCCCCACTACCAATCGCGGCGAGCCGCACGGTGAAAAGTAGAGCCCCACAATCTGCGGCTGATCCCAGACCAGCCCGCATCCCTTCCGGAACAGCGCCGTATCCCTTGAAAGGCAACCCATGAATCTGCACCATCTCCTGACCCAGCGCGAGGCCGACGGAAAGCCCATCCGGGTCGGCCTGATCGGCGCCGGACGCTACGGGACGATGTACCTGGCCCAGGCAAACAACATCCCGGGCATCCACGTCGTCGCCATCGCAGACATCAACGTCAAACGCGCTGAAGGTGCTTTCGAACTCGTTGGATGGCCCAAAGACCAGATCGCCCCCGACATCGCAACCGCCCTGAGGGACCGCTCAACCGCGATCGTGGCCAATGCCGACGAGCTTTTCGACGTCGACATCGACATCATCGTGGAAGCCACCGGCAACCCCATCGTTGGCGTCAAGCACGCACTGCGCGCCATCGAAACGAAAAAGCACATCATCATGGTCACGGTTGAAGC
>NZ_JARHXQ010000206.1:0-6703 GCF_029222765.1 Arthrobacter sp. Cr_A7
GCAGCAGGGCGATGGCCGTTCCCGTGTAGGTGAACAGGGCCACCTCGCCGAAGGATACGAACGGGCTCAGCGTGAACACGGCAAACAGGAGCGCCCAGACGCCGAAGTACAGCGCCCCGCGGGCTGCGAACAGGCGCCGGGCCACGGCAGCCGATGCCAGCAGCAGAGCGAGTTCAAGGAGCACCACCCAGCGGCCGCCGTCGTCATTGCCGTTCCGGCTGTACTGCAAGGCATAAATGAGCGGAAGAACTGCTTGGCTGCCCAGCGTGATCCACACAGCCGCCTGCTGGAAGGGGACGGTCTGCAGGCGGAAGCGCATCACCCAGCGCACGGCATGCTGCGCCACAAGGACCCCGGCGAAGGTCACTGACACCGCTGCGGGGGACGCCGTGACGTCGTAGCTGAAGACCACGGCCAGGGCGGCTGTGAGCACCCTTGCTGCCACGAAGTACCAGCCCTTACGCACCGGCTGAGGGGCGGCGGCCACCATCACAGCGGCAAAAAGAGCGAAGATGGCCAGCAGCAACTCCACGAGCGTCAGGTTGCCCGCGGACAGGAACATCAGGACAACGAACGACGCCGGAGCGAACCACGGTGCGCCCGCTTCCCGCCGCAACACATAGCCTGCACCTGCCGCGGAAACGGCGGCAACGGCCGGGACCATGAGGTTCTGCCAGCTTCCTTCACCCAGCGGGGCGAGGAAGGCGCATGCTGCCACCTGCAAAAGGATGACACAGCCGGCGTCGATGACCGCGCCCCGCGGCGCCCGGTGCAGCCGATAGGCTGCCAGGACCAGTGCCACCTGGAGCCCTAGCACCAACCCCAGGACGGCAGCCGGTTGAACATCCTCACCGCCCAGGACAGGAGCCCCTGCAGTCCGGGTCAGCTGCTCAAAAGCTGTGATGGCCAGTAGCGTTCCCGTTGCGCGGCCCATCCACCAGTAGCTCCAGCGGTGCAGGCGTGCAGGCAGCCGGAGCCCGGTTCCGGCGAGGTAAGCCAGAAACAGCAACAAGGCCGTGTTTCCGGCGCCCAGCGACACCCACTGGAAGGCGAACCCCACCATCACGGCCACGATCACCGGCGGCACCACTTCACCCACGCTGGCGCGCCAGCCACCGTCCTCCACAGGGCGAGGGACCAGCAGCAGGCCAACGGCACAGGCTGCCGCCACCTGCAGCAGGATGGAACCCCAGGTCAGCCAGCTGCCCGGTCCACCCTCAACAGACGCCAGAACAGCAACCGCTGCCACGCCCAGGCCGGAGTAGCCAATGAGTGTGGCCTGCGGCGCCAGCACCGAACGTCCGGCGCGCTGAAGTGCCGCGGAGAGGACTTGCTGCCCGGCCGCCCCGGCTACGAGGCTGAACCACACGGACTGGTCCTGCCCCCGCCCCTCCGTAAACGCTGCCACCACCGAGGGTACCGCCAGGGTAACCGCCACCCTGGCATTGAACATCGCCAGGGGCCGCAGTTCATCGCCCGCACGGAGTCCCCGGACCAGCCAGACGACCGACGCCAGGACCAGCATCGTGGCGAAAGCCCACTCCCCCAAGTTCGGAAGCACCAGCCCGGCCAGCGCCAAAACCGGGAACGGCAAAAACTGCGTAGCCGCTCCCAGCCTGGCACCCAACACGAAGCTGGTCAGCAGCAGAAGGAACAGAGGGAGCCATAGCGGGGCCGGCCCACCGCTTTCTGTTCGGGGAGCATACGCGGCCTCAAGAATGACGCTCCCAGCGAAGCCTGCCGTCACCACAAACTGGGTCCAAAAGGTCGCGAGGGCATCACGATGCCAGCGGCCCCGACTCAGCCAGGCGGCGCCGTCGGACGTCTTTGTCCGGCTGCCCAGGCGGGAGGCCTGGGCGGGCACAGGCGGGAACCAGGCGTCCAGCCGCTTTCCGTTGTAGGTGACGGCGATGGCTTGGACTGCAAGCGCTGCTCCTGCGGTGAACAGGGCATCAGCTGCGTACCCGGTCAGCTCCCAGGCGGCAATGGCGCCGGCCACCGTGAGGGCAGCCCTCGCAGCATAGAAATGGCGCACCCGGTACTGTGCAGCCGGCACAGCCGCGACAACACCAAAGTACGCACCGCACAGCGCCATGACCAGTGCGTACTCCCCCCGCGTCAGGAGCAGCGGGAAGAAGGTCACCACCACGGCCACCGTTGGAACCACAACCGGATGCAGGGTTGCCAGCGGCCTCGCGAACAAGGGCGGAAGCCAGCCCGGCTTCACCAGGGACAGCACCGTAAGGATCACGGCCATGCCAATGAGCGCAACGAAGTACCAGACCAGGGCCGCCCCCAGCACTGCAATTCCCGACCATGCCGTGGAGATGACGAAGGTTAAGGAGAGGTACGCCAATACCCGGCTCTCGAGCCGAAGGGCGGCCACGACGTAGGCAACGGTTCCGATGATGGACGTGGTCAGCCACGCAGCAGGCCCGTTGTGCCAGGCGAAGTTGTACAGCGCCAGGCCGATCACGGGAACCAGTGCGAGCCCGGTGCCGGCGAACGCGACGGCAGCAGGCTTCAACCGGGGCACCTTGCTTTGAAGGACGAACCCGGAGGCATAGAACAGGGAGGCGACAGCGCAGACCCCGGCGAAGCGGAGCGTCGGCGGGAGGCCGGTCCCTACAAACAACGCGGCGGCCGCCACGAGAAGCAGGCTGGCCACGTACAGGGTGACGTTGATGTTCTGCCGGTCACGGCGCTCACGGCGTGCCTGCCGTTCCGCCGGAGTTTCGGGCGGGCGGGCCGGTTTCTGTGGGGCTGGCTGTTGAATGAGTGGCCTAGGCCTCGGCACCGGCTGCCCCTGGACAATCCGGGGCGACACGGACCGGGACATAGTTGGCGGAGCGGCTTGCGCCACGGCAGCCGCCTGCGGGACAGCCGCTCTTTGCGGCTGGTCCTGGGCGACTTTTGCCATAGCATCCAACCAGCCCTGCAGATGGCCGGCCCGGTACCCGGCTTCGTATGATTCGTCCCGCATGCCAGGGCCCTTCCAGGGAGCAGCAGCGTGCCGCTGCTATTAATCCAATGAGTGGATTAACACTAGCAAAAGAAAACCCCGCTGCACATAGCAGCGGGGTTTTCCGTGGACTATGCGGGATTACATCCCGGGCATCCGTTTGATCAGCAAGGACTACTTGATGATCTTGGTAACGCGTCCTGAACCAACGGTGCGGCCGCCTTCGCGGATTGCGAAGCCGAGGCCCTCTTCCATAGCGATGGGCTGGATGAGCGCAACGGTCATCTCAGTGTTGTCGCCAGGCATAACCATTTCCGTGCCCTCGGGCAGGGTGATAACGCCGGTTACGTCCGTGGTGCGGAAGTAGAACTGCGGGCGGTAGTTGGAGTAGAACGGGTTGTGACGTCCGCCTTCGTCCTTGGACAGGATGTAGACGTTGGCCTCGAAGTCGGTGTGCGGGGTGATGGAACCCGGCTTGACGACAACCTGGCCACGCTCGACATCGTCGCGCTTCAGGCCACGGAGCAGCAGGCCACAGTTCTCGCCGGCCCATGCTTCGTCGAGCTGCTTGTGGAACATCTCGATACCGGTAACCGTGGTCTTCTGGACCGGGCGGATGCCAACGATCTCGACCTCGGAGTTGATGGCGAGGGTTCCACGCTCGGCGCGGCCCGTAACAACGGTGCCACGGCCGGTGATGGTGAAGACGTCTTCAATCGGCATCAGGAACGGCTTGTCGCGGTCACGTACGGGGTCCGGAACGGACTCGTCGACAGCTGCCATCAGGTCCTCAACGGACTTGACCCACTCGGGGTCGCCTTCCAGGGCCTTCAGGCCCGAAACGCGAACAACCGGAGCCTCATCGCCATCGAAGCCCTGCGAGCTGAGGAGCTCACGAACTTCCATTTCGACGAGGTCGAGGAGCTCTTCGTCGTCAACCATGTCGGACTTGTTCAGCGCGACCAGCAGGTAGGGAACACCAACCTGGCGGGCGAGCAGAACGTGCTCGCGGGTCTGAGCCATGGGGCCATCGGTAGCAGCAACCACGAGGATTGCGCCGTCCATCTGGGCAGCACCGGTGATCATGTTCTTGATGTAGTCAGCGTGACCGGGAGCGTCTACGTGTGCGTAGTGGCGCTTCTCGGTCTGGTACTCAACGTGGGAGATGTTGATGGTAATGCCGCGCTGACGCTCTTCGGGTGCAGAGTCGATCGACGCGAAGTCACGCTTCTCGTTGAGAGTCGGGTACTTGTCGTACAGCACCTTGGAAATGGCGGCCGTCAACGTCGTCTTACCGTGGTCAACGTGACCAATGGTGCCGATGTTAACGTGCGGCTTAGTCCGCTCGAACTTTGCCTTTGCCACAGGTTCCTCCTAGAACGTTTTCAAATGACATACCCTTCAGCCGCGCTTGTCGCGGCGGAAACTCAGGTAAGTCTACTTGGGGGGCTTTGGATTGGTGAAATTGCAGATTCAGGAACTAATACTAGTCCCTCGAGCCTGTTCGTGCAGATGGCCGGAAACCGCCTTGACCGTACCCGGCCACCTGCACCGGCTGTGCTTTCCGTTGCCGGCAAGCGCACCCGAGTTTGTTCGCTTCGAACGTCCGAAGGACTATTCGCCGCGGGTCTTCTGGATGATCTCGTCGGCAACTGCCTTCGGGACCTCGGCGTAGCTGTTGAACGTCATGGAGTACACAGCGCGGCCCTGGGTCTTGGAGCGCAGGTCACCGATGTAGCCGAACATGCCGGACAGCGGGACGTGCGCACGGATGACCTTGACGCCCTGTGCATCTTCCATGGACTGCATCTGGCCACGGCGGGAGTTGAGGTCACCGATAACTTCACCCATGTATTCCTCCGGGGTGCGGACCTCGACATCCATCAGCGGTTCGAGCAGAACAGGGTTCGCCTTGCGTGCAGCTTCCTTGAAAGCCATACGGCCGGCGATCTTGAACGCCATTTCCGAGGAGTCAACATCGTGGTACGCGCCGTCAACCAGCGTGGCCTTGATGCCCACAACCGGGTAACCGGCCAGGACGCCGTCGTTCAGTGCATCCTGGATACCAGCGTCAACAGACGGGATGTACTCGCGGGGAACGCGGCCACCGGTGACCTTGTTCTCGAACTCGTACAGCTCGCCCTCGGCAGTGTCCAGCGGTTCGATCGCGATCTGGATCTTTGCGAACTGACCCGAACCACCGGTCTGCTTCTTGTGCGTGTAGTCGTGGCGTTCCACGGCACGCTTGATGGTTTCGCGGTAGGCAACCTGCGGCTTACCAACGTTGGCTTCGACCTTGAATTCGCGGCGCATGCGGTCCACCAGGATGTCCAGGTGGAGCTCGCCCATGCCGGCGATGATGGTCTGGCCGGTGTCTTCGTTGAGGGACACCTGGAAGGTGGGGTCCTCAGCGGAGAGCTTCTGGATAGCCGTGGAGAGCTTCTCCTGGTCACCCTTGGTGTTCGGCTCGATGGCAACCGAGATTACGGGCTCCGGGAAGCTCATGGACTCGAGGACGATCTGGTTGGCGGAGTCGCACAGGGTGTCACCCGTGGTGGTGTCCTTCAGACCGATGGCTGCGTAGATGTGGCCGGCGGTAGCGCCCTCAACGGGCATTTCCTTGTTGGCGTGCATCTGGAACAGCTTGCCGATGCGCTCCTTCTTGCCCTTGGTGGAGTTGACCACCTGGGCGCCTGCTTCCACGTGACCGGAGTACACGCGGATGAAGGTGAGCTGGCCGAAGAAGGGGTGGGCCGCAATCTTGAATGCGAGGGCCGAGAACGGCTCTTCAGCGGAAGGCTTGCGGGTCAGTTCCTTCTCTTCGTCGCGGGGGTCGTGACCGACCATCGGCGGGACGTCGAGCGGGTTCGGCAGGTAGTCCACCACGGCGTCGAGCATGGGCTGAACGCCACGGTTCTTGAATGCAGAACCGCAGAAGATCGGGTAGAGCTCGGAGTTGATGGTCATCTTGCGGATGCCAGCCTTGAGCTCGTCGATCGAGATCTCTTCGCCCTCAAGGTACTTCTCCATGAGTTCTTCAGAGGACTCGGCAACGGTCTCAACGAGAGCTGCGCGGTACTCTTCAGCCTTTTCCTGGAGGTCAGCCGGGATCTCGCGGATCTCGTACTTGGCACCCATGGTCACGTCACCCTTGGCATCGCCAGGCCAGACGAGTGCGCGCATGTAGAGCAGGTCCACGACGCCGATGAAGTCGTTCTCGGCACCGATGGGCAGCTGCATAACCAGCGGCTTGGCACCGAGGCGGCTGATGATGGTGTCTACGGTGAAGTAGAAGTCAGCACCCAGCTTGTCCATCTTGTTGACGAAGCAGATACGCGGAACGTTGTACTTGTCAGCCTGGCGCCATACGGTCTCGGACTGCGGCTCAACGCCTTCCTTGCCATCGAAGACGGCAACGGCGCCGTCGAGGACGCGCAGGGAGCGCTCAACCTCAACGGTGAAGTCAACGTGGCCGGGGGTGTCGATGATGTTGATCTGGTTGTTTTCCCAGAAGCAGGTCACGGCGGCAGACGTGATGGTGATGCCGCGTTCCTTTTCCTGTTCCATCCAGTCAGTGGTCGAAGCGCCGTCGTGCGTTTCGCCGATCTTGTGGTTCACACCCGTGTAGAACAGGATGCGCTCGGTTGTGGTGGTCTTGCCGGCATCAATGTGGGCCATGATGCCGATGTTGCGGACCTTACTAAGGTCGGTAAGCACGTCCTGTGCCACGGGGTCTCCTTT
>NZ_JARHXQ010000207.1:0-683 GCF_029222765.1 Arthrobacter sp. Cr_A7
GCAGCCGGGATGGTGCCCAGGGTGGTCAGGGTGGCGGTAAGGGCGATGAAGCCGCCGCCGGCCACGCCTGCAGCACCCTTTGAGGTCAGCAGCATGACCGCGAGCAGGCCCAGCTGTTCACCGATGGTCAAGTCCGTGTTGGTGGCCTGGGCGATGTAAAGGGCAGCGAGGGAGAGGTAGATCGCTGCGCCGTCGAGGTTGAAGCTGTAGCCGGTGGGGACAACCAGGCCTACGGTTTCCTTCTTGACGCCGGCGTGCTCGAGCTTGCGCATCAGGCCCGGCAGGGCCGGTTCGGCGGTGGAGGTGCCGAGGATGAGCATGTATTCCTCTTTGAGGTGGCGGATCATCGTGAAGATGTTCAGCTTCAGGAAAAGCATGATGGAACCGAGCACGATCACCACGAAGAGGATGGAGGTGATGTAGAACAGGGCGATGAGTCCGCCCATGCTGGTCAGGGATGACACGCCGAACTTGCCGACCGCGTAGGCCATGGCGCCGAATGCACCAATAGGGGCGGCCTTCATGATGAAGCTCAGGATCTTGAACATGACCCCGGTGAGGCGCTGTACACCGTCCAGGACGGGGGCACCGACCTTGCCCATGGCGTTCAGGGCGATGCCGAAGATCACGGCGATGAAGATAATCTGCAGGATGTTGCCCTCAACGAAGGGGGAGACCATGCT
>NZ_JARHXQ010000208.1:0-22567 GCF_029222765.1 Arthrobacter sp. Cr_A7
GCAGCCTCCTGCCGGCGCTGCACCTGGGCTTCCACCAGCACCCCGGCCGCAAAAACAAGGGGAACAGCAACCAGAAGGGCGGTTGCCGTCTCTGCGCTGCCGCCGATCAATGCCGTGAAGTTGCTGACCACCAGGAACAGGATCCATCCCAGCAGCAGCGCCGCGAGCGTCGGGGCAACCAGCGTCTGCCAGAGCTGGGCACCGGCGCGTTCACGGCGGAAGAAGCCGACGACGGCGGTCGAGCAGAGCATGTACAGCACCAGGAGTGCCGCTACTGCCAGTCCGCTGAACCAGGAGAAGAGCGTCAGGACGGGATCCAGCGCCAGGATGGCGAACGGCGCCACCAGGACGACGGCGGTGGCGGTCTGGATCCAGGCAGCCACGGCCGGTGCGCGGTGCCGGTTGGTCCGGGCCACGATGGCGGGCATGGAACCGCGCAGGGCCAGGGAGTGCAGGTAGCGGTTGATGCCGTTGTGGAAGGCAATGATCCCGGCGAGCAGCGAGGTGACCAGCAAAACGCCGGTGACCACGCCGGCCCACGGACCGAAAAGCTCCACCATGGGCCCCAGGACGAAGGTGGTGGCATCGCCGGATTCGAGGGCGGCGCCCGCTGCGTCCATGACCTGGGACGGGCCGTAGTAGCTGACCAGCATCCAGGAGATGAAGGAGAAGAAGACCGCGATGACGCCCACGGACAGGTAGGTTGCCCGGGCCACGGTGCGGTGCGCGTCCTTAGCCTCGGCCGAATAGATGGCGGTGGATTCGAAGCCGAACATGGAGGCAACGGCGAACATGATGGCCACTCCGGGTGCACCGGCAGCGATGGCTTCCGGAGAGAAGGAGGCCGCCACACTGATGCCTTCGGGGCCGCCGCCGCTGAACAGGACGGTGAAACCGAACAGCAGCAGCACGGCCACCTCAAGTCCCACCAGCAGGGCCAGGACGCGGGCACCGAGTTCGATGTTCAGGGACCCGAGCACCTGCACTCCCGCCATGGTGGCCAGGGCCAGGAGCCACCAGGGCACGTCCAGGCCCGTCGAGGCGAGCAGGCCGGAGAAGACTGCCCCGTAGAGTCCGTACATGGCAGCCTGGACGGTGTTGTAGGCAAGCAGCGCAAGCCAGGCCGCCCCGGCACCGGTTTTCCTGCCGAAGGCGGCGGTGACGTAGGCGTAAAAGGCGCCGTTGGCCTGGATCCTGCGGCTCATGGCCACGAAGCCCACGGCAAAGATGACGATGACAATGCCGACAATCAGGTAGGCGCCCGGGGCGCCGGCGCCGTTGCCAAGGGCCGCCGCGAGCGGGGAGGCGCCCACAATGCCCGTCAGCGGTGCCTGGGCGGAGAGGACAAAAAAGAGGATGCCCATGACGCCGATGCTCCCGGCGCGCAGGGCTGTGGAATGCTCCCTGGCCGGAGCGTCAGTGGTCCGGGACTCGGAATTCGAAATACTCATTGGATCCTTCTTAACGGTCATGAGTGTGGGGAAATGCTGTGAAATCCAGCTTGGCAGCGGGCGGCCCGGCGGCTTTGTCCGCCAGCGATCAGTTCTTGTCGGTCAGCGCAGTGCCGGATGCGGCGGCGGAAAGTGCTGCCGCTTCCAGGGCAGCCTCCATGCCACTTTCGATGGCGCCGTCGATGAATCCACCCCAGCCGTTGGCGATGTCCGAGCCGGCGAACAGGATGTTGCCGTGTGGTGCCTGCAGGGCGGCCAGGTGCGCGGAGAGGAAACCGGTGCGGTGCATCGGCCAGGTTTCGCCGGCCAGCGGGTCGGACACCCAGTCATGGGTGGCCACGTCCACCACCTCGGCGCCGGGCACCAGACGGTTAAGGTGCGCCTGGACGGCGGCCGGGTCCGTGGCGTCGATGTTCGAAGCGTCCGGGCCGAAGCCGACGGCGATCGTGTCGCCGTCGAGCGTGTATTCCACCTGGAAGAAGTTCAGCGCCCAGTCAGCCTGTCCCAGCGCGACAAACGGCGCATGCTCGCCCCGCAGCCGGATCCAGACCTTGACGCCTTTGGACACCTGCCCGCGCCTGGCTCCGTCCGCCTTGGCGGGCGGCAACGGCGGCTCAAAGGCGATACAGGGCAGGACGTGGAGCGGGACGGTAACGATGGCGGACCGCGCGGAGATGGTCCTGCCGTCGGAACTGCGGACGGTGACGCTGCCGCCGTCGTCCGAAATTCCACCCACGGTGAAGCCGTAGTCAATGCCGGCTCCGCTGTCCCGGAGGATGGACTCCGCGAGGGCAGCCGTCCCGCCCTCGATCTTGTAGGTGGCGCAGGCCTCGAAGTTGACCGCCCAGTCGCCGTTGGTCAGGGCTACCCAGCGCAGGGCCTGCGTCAGGGCGGCGTCTTCCAGTGGACCGTTGAAGTTCAGGGCCCAGAATGACTCAAGGATGTCCCGGGATGAACCTGCCGGGAACTGTTCCCTGATGCGGTCCTGGACGGAAATGTGGTCGATCTCCTTGAAAGCGTCCCGGCCCAGTGGCCGGAATGGTTCGGGGAAGTACTCGCGGGAGTCCTTCACCAGTTCATGGTTGTACTTCCCGATCAGCTGCAGGAGGGTGCCGGGGGCACCTTCCTGGCGGCCGCCGTCTGCCCACCAGAAGGCGCGCTCCGGCTCCGGACTTGCGACCGTGCCCAGGCCATAGCGCTTCAGCTCAGCCCAGACATAGGGCTGCGTCCAGTGGACCCATGTTCCACCGATCTCCAGGTTGCGGCCGAGGCGGTGGTCCAGCCACGTCCTGCCCCCGATCCGGTCGCGCGCCTCTACGATATGGACCGAGAAGCCCTGCCGGGTAAGTTCGCGTGCCGCGGTAAGGCCGGCGAACCCGGCCCCCACCACGATGACGTCCGACTTTTTTCGGTCAATGTCCTGCTGCTCCATCACCATGGCCCCTAGGAATAGACGAAGAATTCGATGGTGGGTGCCAGCACGGCCCAGCGGGTGCGCACGCCCTTGTTGAATGACGCCGAGCTTCCGGCAGTGAGCTCGTAGGCCTCGCCTCCCTCAACCTCTATGCGCAGGTGCCCAGTGAGGATGTGGATGGTCTCATCGGCCTCCATGATCAGGTCAAAGGGGTCCGGCGCTTCGGACGGGTTGACGTGCCAGTAGCCGCAGGCGAGCGCTTCGCGGCCGCCCTCGCCGAATCGGCGGACCCACTGGACCTGTCCGAGTTCGAAGGGTTCATTCTTGGCCTGATCAAGGGTCGAGGACGTGCTGAAGGCAGGTGCGATGGTCATGAATGGCTCCAGGGGGACGGGCGGGATGCGCCGGAAGGAAGTGGTTCATCCGGCTCGGCGTGTGATTGCCGTCACGGATGGTGAATTAATCTAAGCAAGTGCTTAGTTTTAAGTCAATAGCCGCCGTCGGCCGCCACGCAGGTGGCTAGAATCGACGGCATGGCCCCTTCCTCCGCCCCAGCCTCCCCGTCGAAGTACGGCAAAGGCCGCGAAGCGCTGCTTCGGGCCGTTGTGGATGTGGTGGCGCACAAGGGCCTTCGGGGACTCACCTACCGGGCAGTGGCAGAGGCGGCGGGAGTCAACAACACCTTGGTGGCACACCACTTTGGATCACGTGACGCGCTGATCGCGGCCGCCCTGCAGTGGGCTTCCGAACAGTCAATTGCAGCCTCCCGCCTGCGCGATGCGGCGCAGCAGGAGGCAACGTTCACCGAGGCCCTGATGGACCTGCTCCTCACGGACCCCGAGCTGCAGGTATTCCAGTACGAGATGATCCTGGAAGCCAGGCGGCGCCCGGAGCTGGCAGGACCGGTAGCCGCGCTGTACGAGAGTTACGTTGACGCCCTCGCCGCGGGACTTGAGGCTTTTGGAGTCACTGCACATGTCCGCGTCGTCGCCCGCACACTGTTCGCCGCCTTGGACGGGCTGGTGCTGCAGTACCTGGCCGGGGTTTCACGGGAGGAGATTGCGGCGGCCCTCGAGGAGGTGCACCAGGTGGTCATCCTCCGGCGGGATGGTGCAGCCGCTTCCGGCCTCACCTGACCCTTGTCCGGCCCGTCCCCTCGTGGACTGACGGCACTCCGGCTGCTTTAACGCGCAGGGCCCCTGCCGCCGCGCAGTTCGCGCGGCCGCAGGGGCCTTTCTGTTGCTGTTCAGTTATGTCACATGCCTGCTTGCGGCGTGGCGAAGGCTAGCGAAGCACCACGGTCCTGTTGCCCTGCAGGATGACCCTCCCCTCGCAGTGCCAGCGCACCGCGTTGGAAAGGGCCTTGCATTCGGTGTCGCGGCCGGCGGCCACGAGGTCTTCGGGTCCGTAGGTGTGGTCCACTTCCACCACCTGCTGGGCGATGATTGGTCCCTCGTCCAGCTCCGCGTTGACGTAGTGGGCGGTGGCACCGACGGTCTTGACCCCGCGGGCGTAGGCCTGGTGGTACGGCTTGGCACCCTTGAAGCTGGGCAGGAACGAGTGGTGGATGTTGATGGCGCGGCCGTCCAGCTTCCGGGTCAGCTCGTCGCTGAGCACCTGCATGTAGCGGGCCAGCACCACAAGCTCAACATCCAGTTCGTCCACCAACTCCAGGAGCCTGGCTTCGGCCTGGGGCTTGGTATCGGCCGTCACCGGGATGTGGTGGAACGGGATGCCGTGCCACTCCGCGAGTGCCTGGTGGTCGGTGTGGTTGGACACCACCGCAACCACCTCCATGGGCAGCTCGCCGATCCGGGCACGGAACAGCAGGTCATTGAGGCAGTGGCCGAACTTGGACACCATGATCAGGACCTTACGCTTGGCTCCCTGGCGTTCCAGCTGCCACCGCATGGCGAACTTCTCAGCTACAGGGGCGAAAGCTGCCCGCAGCGTATCCGCTGTGGAGGCATCGCCGTCGGACGCAAAGTGCACGCGCATGAAGAAGTGGCCTTCGGAGCGTTCGCCGAACTGCTTGTTGTCGATGATGTCGCAGCCATGCTCCAGGAGGAAGCTGGAGACCGCATGCACGATGCCGGGCGATTCCGGGCAGTCGAGGGTCAGCACATGTTCCACCGTGGTGGACTGCTGCGGGGCGGGGATGTGGGTTTCAGTAGCGGTCATGGCTCAGCACTCGATCACATTCACGGCCAGGCCGCCTCGGGAGGTTTCCTTGTACTTGGTTTTCATGTCAGCTCCTGTGTCGCGCATGGTTTTGATGGCCTTGTCCAGGGAGACCTTGTGGCTGCCGTCCCCGTGCAGGGCCAGCCGGGCCGCGTTGATGGCCTTGACGCTGGCGATGGCATTCCGTTCGATGCAGGGAATCTGCACCAGCCCGCCCACGGGATCGCAGGTGAGCCCGAGGTTGTGTTCGATGCCCACCTCGGCGGCGTTCTCCACCTGCGCAGGCGTTCCGCCCAGCACCTCGCACAGCCCCGCGGCCGCCATGGAACAGGCCGAGCCCACCTCGCCCTGGCAGCCCACTTCGGCTCCGGAGATGGAGGCGTTCGTTTTGAAAAGGATCCCGACGGCGGCTGCCGCCAGGAGGAAGCGGACCACACCGTCGTCGTCGGCTCCCGGAACAAACTTTACGTAGTAGTGCAGTACCGCCGGCACGATGCCGGCCGCGCCGTTGGTGGGAGCGGTGACGATCCGCCCGCCCGCGGCGTTTTCTTCATTGACGGCGAGGGCGAACAGGTTCACCCATTCCATCGCCAGCAGCGGGTCCGCGGGGGCCTGGACGGGCGACGGCGATGCTGCCGCGGCTTCCGCGCTGGCAGCCGCGGCGGTCAGCGTCCGGAACAGCGCCGGTGCCCGCCGCGTCACGTTCAGCCCGCCGGGCAGGATGCCCTCCGCGTTGCAGCCGTTCTCCACGCACTCGCGCATCACTGCCCACAGGCCCAGCAGCTTCTCCCGCAGCTCGGCCTCCGTGTGCCAGACCAGCTCGTTGGCCAGCATGACGTCGGAGATGGACATGCCTTCGCGGCTGCAGATTTCCAGCAGCTCGTCGGCGGTGCTGAACGCGTACGGCAGCACGGTGTCATCCGCCACTACCTTGTCCGCACCCGCAGCGTCACCGTCCACCACGAAGCCGCCCCCAATTGAATAGAAGCTCCGTTCACTAAGCACGGCTCCGGTGTGGTCCAGCGCCCGGAACGTCATACCGTTGGGGTGGGCGGGAAGGGATTTGCGGCGGTGCAGGACCACGTCCTCATCCCAGTTGAAATCCACCCGGTGGGTGCCGGCGATGTGCAGCTCGGCGTCCAGCGCGGCGGCCGCCACCTGGTCGTCGGCGGTGAAGGTGTTGACGGTTTCAGGTTCGAGGCCCTGCAGCCCCAGGACAACCGCTTTGTCCGAGCCGTGGCCCCGCCCCGTGGCGCCCAGGGAGCCGAAAAGTTCCGACTGGACGCGCACGGTGGAGCTGAGCTGCCCGTCGCCCTTCAGGCCATCCGCGAAGAGTTTGGCCGCCCGCATCGGGCCCACCGTGTGTGACGAGGAGGGCCCGATGCCGACAGAGAACAGGTCAAGGACGCTGAGCGCCATCAGGGGACCTCTGGCGAGGCGTACTCCCGCATCGCGTCCAGGAGCCACCGGCCCAGGAACTCGGCGAAGGACGCCCTGGGGAAGATCCGGAAGGACTCCTCGCCGGTCTTCCAGAGGATGGCGGGGATGTTGGCGATCTCGGTGGAGACGGCGGTTCCGGCCTTGAACTCCCGGGGGTGCAGGTCCAGGGAGCAGCCCTTCTCAAGCACTGCCCGCCCCTGCGGACCGGTCAGTTCGAAGGTGGTGCGGTTGGCGGAGAGGTCCACCACCTGGCCTTCGCCGTCGCCCAGTGCGTCCTGCAGGGCACGGATCAGGTCGCCGCCCAGGGATTCGTGTGCCTCGGTGGGTGCCACCACCAGGAACTCCCCGGGTCCCAGCCACAGGACGGAGGTGTCACCGTTGCCGGCCACGTCACCGGACCGGGCGGGCAGGCCGCCGGTGACCGAGGCCAGCCGCTGGGCCGTTTCGGTGCCGGCACCGGCGCGGAGCCCCACCATGGTGAGGAAGGGCAGCTCGGACAGTTCCACGGTGCCCGCCAGGGAGCCGGCAGCGAAGGCGTCCTGCAGCTGCTTCGCCGGGCTGACGCGGACGGCAAGGTTCTTGTCTGCGAGGTTCTTGGCAGAGGTCGGGGATGCTGCTGTTTCAGCCATCTTTACGGGTCCCTTCGGGGTCAAAAAGCACTGTTTCTGCGACAACGACGTCCACCAGCTGATCGCCGGCTGCTGCCACGAGGGTCTCGCCGATGCGGTTGCGGCCGTTCTTGATCAGGGCCAGGCCGAATGACCTGCCCAGTGCTGCGCTGTGGTAGCTCGAGGTGACGAAGCCTTCCATGGGCACCGGCCCGTAGGCCGGATTGGTGGAACGGCCCTTTTCCACGAGCTGGGTGCCTTCGGGCAGCCGCAGGGTGCCGTCCACCGGAAGGACGCTGACCAGGTGCTTGCGGTCTTCACGCTGCGCGTCCGCCCGGGAGTAGGAGCGCTTGCCGATGAAGTCCTTGGCCTTGGAAACGATCCACTCCATGCCGGCGTCCTGCGGGGTGACGGTGCCGTCCGTGTCCTGCCCGACGATCGGGTAGCCCTTTTCGGCGCGCAGGACGTGCATGGTTTCGGTGCCGTAGGGGGTGATGTTGAATTCGGCACCGGCTGCCGCAACGGCTTCCCAGGTGTTGAGCCCGTACCAGGCCGGGATGTTGATTTCGTAGGCCAGTTCACCGGAGAACGAGATCCGGCAGATGCGGGCCCGGACGCCGGAGGCGAGGGTGGTTTCCCGGAAGGTCATGAACGGGAAGGCCTCGGTGTCCAGGCCTCCGTTCGCGGCCAGCTCCGGTGCCACCTTGGCGATGACCTCGCGGGACTTCGGCCCGACGACGGCGATGGTGTTCCACTGTTCGGTCACCGAGGTGCAGTGCACATCCAGTTCCGGCCATTCCGTCTGGAGCCATTCCTCCAGCCAGTCCAGCACCTTGCCGGCTCCGCCGGTGGTGGTGGTCATGAAGAAACGGTCCTCGTCGAGGCGCAGGGTCACGCCGTCGTCGAAGATCATGCCGTCCGGTGTGCACATGACGCCGTAGCGGGCGGAGCCGGGGGCGAGCTTCTTGAACGCGTTGGTGTAGATCCTGTTCAGGAATTCGCCCGCGTCCTTGCCGCGGATTTCGATCTTGCCCAGGGTGGTGGCGTCCATGAAGCCCACGGAGTCACGGACTGCGGCGCATTCGCGCAGCACGGCGGCGTCCATGTCCTCCCCGGCCTGCGGGTAGTACCACGGCCGCTTCCACTGCCCCACATCCTCGAACAACGCGCCCTTGGCGACGTGCCAGGGGTGGATGGAGGTGATGCGTGCGGGGTCGAAGAGTTCGCCGCGCTGGCGTCCGGCCAGCGCCGCGAACGCAACCGGCGTGAACGGGGCGCGGTAGGTGGTGGTGCCGATGTCGCCGATGCCGCGGGACGCTTCGCCGGCGGTCCGGAGTGCGGCGGCGATGACGCCGATCGCGTTGACGCCAGAGGTCTTGCCCTGGTCGTTGGCGGTGCTGATGGAGGTGTAGCGCTTGATGTGCTCCACCGAGCGCATGCCGGCGCCGGTGGAACGGAGGACATCCGCCACGGACTGGTCACGCTGGAAGTCCACGAAGTGGTGGTGCCAGTCGTCCGGCGTGCCGGTCTCGCCCGGCACCAGCCACAGCTGGCGGGTGGGGGCAGACGCTGTCGGCCCGCCCAGCGGGGAAGGTTCGACGGCGGAGGTGAAGCCGGCGCCGATGGCCGCCTTCGCGCCGGCGGAGACGCCCTCGGCGAGGCAGTCAGCGGTGTCGAAGGAGCCGCGGCCGGAGCCGACGATCTGCTGGTTCGGCACCTCGGTGCTGGGGACGAAGGCGGCCAGGGCGTCGTCCCAGCGCAGCTTGCCCTGCCGCTGGGAGTGCAGGTGCACCAGCGGGCTCCAGCCGCCGGACACTGCCAGCAGGTCGCAGGCTATCTGTTCGATGCCCGAGGTGAGTTCGCCGTCGTCGCTGATGCTGCGGACGGTCACGCCGTCCAGCCGGCCTGCGTTCGCTCCCTCATCGGTGGCGGCGCTGGTGTTGGCCACGGCGCTGCCGATCAGCACGCGGGTGCCGGCCTCGACGGCGGCGGCTGCCACGTCCGTGAGCTTGGGACGGGCGTCCACCACGGCGGCGATCTTGACGCCGGCGGCGCGGAGGTCGGCGGCCAGAGCGTAGGCGCTGTCGTTGGTGGTGCTGATGACCACGCGCTGGCCGGGGGCCACGGCGTAGCGGTTCAGGTAGCTGCGGACGGCGGAGGCGATCATGATGCCGGGGCGGTCGTTGTTTTCAAAGACCAGGGGACGCTCGTGAGCGCCCGGAGCCAGCACAACCTGCTTGGCACGGATGTGCCAAATACGCTGGCGGGACACACCGGGGGCGGCCGGGCTGGAGAGGTGGTCCGTACGGTTCTGGACGGCGATGACGTAGTTGGCGTCGTAGGCGCCGAACGCCGTGGTGCGGTTCAGAACGGTGCATTCGGCGTTGGAGACCAGCTCGGCTTCCACGTCCGCCACCCATTCCAGGGCGGGCTTGCCTTCGACCGTCTCACCCAGTTCCGCTGCCGTGGAGCCGGAGAGCAGGGCACCGCCCAGTTCGGGCTGGTCATCAAGGAGCATCACGCGGGCACCGGTGCGGACGGCCTCACGGGCAGCGGCCAGGCCGGCGGGGCCGCCGCCAATGACCAGGACGTCGGTGTGGACGTACTTCTTGTCGTATTCGGCGCGGTCCTCTTCGGGGTCCAGCCGGCCGAGGCCGTTGAGCAGTTCGGCCTTCAGGCCGTCCACCAGGGAGATGGTGGTGGCGGGAAGCATCGATTCGGCAACGTGGCCGGGGAAGCGCGGGGCCACCTTCACCAGGGCGTTGGGTTCCTCGACTCCGGCAGCCAGGATGCCCCGGGGCCGGTCCTCGTACAGCGAGTTGCCGACCGCGACGCGGCCGTTGGCGAGCAGCGCGGAAGCCAGCGTGTCCCCGGGGTGGCCGGTGAATTCCTCGCCGTCCACAGTGAAGCGCCAGGAAATGGTGCGGTCGATGCGGCCGCCGGCGGCGAGGCGGGCATTCTGGGAAGTCACTTGGTTGCTCCTTCCGGGGCGGTGGTGCTGGCAGGTGTTGTGCTGGTGCCTGAGATGTCGGGCGCCGCGGTTCCGGTGGTGGTGCTGTCAGCAGCGGTGCTGGCAGTTCCGGATTCGGCGGTTCGCGGGGCTGCCCGGTCGGGCCGGGGCGTGCCCATCGGGTAGATGGCCTGGATGTCGTAGCTGACGGTGTCGCGCAGCATGTTGAACCACTGGCGGCAGCCGGTGCTGTGGACCCAGCGCTCGGCGAAGGTGCCCTTGGGGTTCTCGCGGTAGAAGAGGTACCGGGACCACTCCGTGTCGTTCAGTTCGTTCGGGTTTTCCGGGTAGGCCACGTGGGCCTGGCCGCCGTAGTGGAATTCGGTTTCATCCCGGGGGCCGCAGTTGGGGCATGAGATCAGCAGCATGTGCGTTGTCTTTCTGTGGAGGCGGCGGCTAGTGGGCTACGGCGGCGGCGCCGTGTTCGTCAATGAGTGCGCCGGTTTCGAAGCGCTCCAAGGAGAACGGCGCGTTCAGCTTGTGCGGGAAGCCCGTGGCGATGTTGTGCGCGAAGGTCATGCCGGCCGCGGGCGTGCCCTTGAAGCCGCCGGTACCCCAGCCGCAGTTCACGAACATGTTCTCCACCGGGGTGTTGCCCACGATCGGGGAAGCGTCCAGCGTGGTGTCCACGATCCCGCCCCAGGTCCGGAGCACGTGGGCCCGGGCGAAGATGGGGAAGAGTTCGACGGCGGCCGCCATCTGCTGCTCGATCACGTGGAAGGAGCCGCGCTGGCCGTAGCCGTTGTAGGAGTCCACGCCGGCGCCCATCACCAGTTCGCCCTTGTGGGCCTGGGAGACGTAGACATGCACGTGGTTGGACATTACAACGGTGGGGTGGACCGGCTCGTGCAGCTCGGAGACCAGTGCCTGCAGCGGGTGGGACTGGATGGGGAGCTGGAAGCCGGCCATTTCGGCCAGGACGGAGCTGTGACCGGCGGCGCACAGGCCCACCTTTTCCGTGTTGATGGTGCCGCGGTTGGTCTTGACGCCCACCACGCGCTCTCCATCCTTGACGAAGCCGGTGACTTCGCAGTTCTGGATGATGTCCACGCCCAGCTCGTCGCACTTGCGGGCGAAGGCCCAGGCCACGTGGTCGTGCTTGGCGATGCCGGCACGGGGCTGGTAGGTGGCGCCCATGACGGGGTAGCGGATGTTGTCGCTGATGTTCAGGATGGGGCAGAGTTCCTTGACCTGCTGCGGGTCCAGCCATTCGGCGTCAACACCGTTGAGCTTGTTGGCGCCCACGCGGCGCATGCTTTCACGCACGTCGCCGAGGGTGTGGGCCAGGTTCATCACGCCGCGCTGGCTGAAGAGGAAATCGTATTCGAGTTCCTCCGGCAGGATTTCCCAGAGCTTGAGGGCGTGCTCGTAAATGGCCGCGCTCTCGTCCCAGAGGTAGTTGGAGCGGATGATGGTGGTGTTCCGGGCCATGTTGCCGCCGGCCAGCCAGCCCTTTTCCAGGACGGCGATGTTGGTCATGCCGTGGTTCTTGGCCAGGAAGTACGCGGTGGCCAGGCCGTGCCCGCCGCCGCCGACGATCACGGCGTCGTAGGAGGACTTGGGCTCGGGGTTCCGCCAGAGGAAGTCCGGGTGCTCCGGAAGCTGCTGGGTGCTCACTGGGCGGCTCCAATCAGGTCTGCTTCAACACCGGCCAGGGCGGCATCGTCGTTGAGGTGGGGGTAAAGGGGGAACTGGTCGGCAAGGGCGGTGACGCGGCTGCGGAGTTCGACGGCGGTGTCCTCGGCCAGGGTGCCGCTGCCGGCTGCCGCGATCAGGGCCGTGGCGATGATGTCCGCGACCTCGGTGAATTCGGCGGCGCCGAATCCGCGCGTGGCCAGGGCAGGGGTGCCGATCCGGAGGCCGGAGGAAACCATCGGCGGGCGGGGGTCGAAGGGTACTGCGTTGCGGTTGACGGTGATGCCGATCCGGTGGAGGGCGTCTTCGGCCTGCTGGCCGTCGAGCTCCGAGTTGCGCAGGTCCACGAGGACCAGGTGGACGTCCGTGCCGCCGTTGACCACGGAGATGCCTGCGGCTTCGACGTCGGACTGGAGGAGGCGCTCGGCCAGCAGCTTGGCACCCTGCAGGACCCGCTCCTGGCGTTCCTTGAATTCGGGCGATCCGGCGAGCTTGAAGGCCACGGCCTTGGCTGCAATGACGTGCTCCAGCGGGCCGCCCTGCTGGCCGGGGAACACAGCGCTGTTGATCTTCTTGGCGTACTCCTCCTTGGCCAGGATGACGCCGCCGCGCGGTCCACCCAGGGTCTTGTGGGTGGTGGTGGTGACCACGTCCGCGAAGGGGACCGGGTTCGGGTGCAGTCCGGCGGCAACGAGGCCCGCGAAGTGGGCCATGTCCACCATCAGGTAGGCGCCAACGAGGTCGGCGATGCGGCGGAATTCGGCGAAGTCCAGCTGGCGGGAGTAGGCGGACCAGCCGGCGACGATGAGCTTGGGCTTGTGCTCCAGGGCCAGGGCTTCCACCTCGGCCATGTCCACCCGCAGGTCGGATTCACGGACGTGGTAGGGAACCACGTTGTAGAGCTTGCCGGAGAAGTTGATCTTCATGCCGTGGGTGAGGTGGCCGCCGTGGGCCAGGGAGAGGCCCAGGATGGTGTCGCCCGGGTTCAGCAGGGCAAACATCGCTGCGGCGTTGGCCTGGGCGCCGGAGTGCGGCTGCACGTTGGCGAATTCCGCACCGAACAGGGCCTTGACGCGGTCGATGGCGAGCTGTTCCACGACGTCCACGTGCTCGCAGCCGCCGTAGTAGCGCTTGCCGGGGTAGCCCTCTGCGTACTTGTTGGTCAGGACCGAACCCTGCGCCTCCATGACCGAGGCCGGAGCGAAGTTCTCCGAGGCGATCATCTCCAGGGTGTTCTGCTGCCGCTCCAGCTCCTTTGCTACAGCGGCGGCAACATCGGAGTCCACCTGGGCGAGCGAGGCGTTGAGTACGTTCTGCATGTTTCTCCTTCAGAGGCCCTTCGGGTTACTGATCAACAACTGACCTGTAACTGATATATTAGAACTGACGTAATAGTATGTTCCACATCACGCAGGAGTCAATAGGAACCATGGAGAGCCTCGTAATGAGCCTGACGCTAGAGAACCATCTGGAGGGCGGCGGGGATCTCTCGCTGGCCGAGCGGGCCTACCGGCATCTCCGGGACCGGCTCATCATGCTGGACATCCGGCCCGGCGAAGCCATCAACGACGGCAAGCTCGCAGCCGAAATGGGCATCGGCCGCACCCCCGTCCGGGAAGCCTTGAAGCGACTGGAAAGCGACCACCTGGTGATCTCCTACCCGCGCCGGGGCACCTTCGCCACCGTTGTGGACATCACCGAGCTGGCCGACGTTTCGGAGCTCCGGGAATCGCTGGAGCCCCTCGCCGCGCGGCGGGCAGCCAAGCTCGCCACGCCCGCACTGCGCGCCGAGCTGCGCGAAACTGCGGCCGCGATTGCCCGTATGGCCGCCGCCGAGGATCCCTACGACCTGATGCGGTATGACATCAAGGTCCACCGCCTTATCTACCGTGCCGCAGCCAACGCGCATCTGGAAGATGTCCTGATCCGCTACGACAACCTGGCCACCCGGATCTGGTGCATGGTGCTGGAGAAGGTGCCCGCGGTGTCCGAGCACATCTCGGAGCATGTGGAGCTGCTGGAAGCCATTGCCGACGGCGACGCCGACCGGTCCGGCAAGCTCGCGCTGGAGCACGTCACCAGCTTCGAACACGCCATCCGCGCAGTCCTTTAAGGAACCTTCAGCGGTTAACCGCCCGCCGCTGCGTCAGGGGTCAAGCCGCCTGCGGAGGAGGCAGAACTCGTTGCCCTCCGGGTCTTCCAAGACGTGCCACTGTTCGTCGCCGCTCTGCCCTACGTCAGCCGGCCTCGCGCCGAGGGCGAGCAGCCGTTCCAGCTCGGCGGCCTGGTCCCGGTCCACGGGATTGACGTCGATGTGCAGGGGAAGCCGTCCGGTCCGCGGATTGCTGCTCGGACTCAGGATGATGGTGGGCTGCAGGCCGCCAAAGCCGGCGGGCGGGCCGATTTCGATGGCACCGTCCTCCCGGTCCAGTTCGACATAGCCAAGGACGTCACTCCAGAACTTTGCCAGCAGTTCGGGGTCGGCACAGTTCAGGACCAGTTCGCTGATTCGGCATGACATGAGAGCCAGTCTAGGTTCGGGGGGCCCGCGGGAGGAATGCGCCAGGTTCGCGCCTGACCTGCGTCAGGGCCGACTCGATGGCACCTTTGACCACCACCTCCGCTCCGAAGGTACTTGCAACCAGGTCCGGGAGGGGCACGCCGGAATCGGCGGGCAGCAGGCAGCGTGCCTGTTCCAGGACAGGTTCGATGGCCCGGGAGATCCCGCCCGCGATGATGACGCGTTCAATGTCCAGGAGGCTGGAAAGCACAACAGCAATACGCGCCAGCCTGGCGCCGAGCCGGGCGATGATGTCCCCTGCGAACGGATCCCCCTCCCGGGCTGCCTGGAACACATCCTCGGCGTTGATCTCCCCCTCGGGTATGTGGCGCAGTGTGGATTGTCCGCCGTGGGAGTGGATCCGCGAGCGCGCCCACTTGCGTGCCAGTGCCCCAAACCCGTCCGTGCTGCCTTCGTCGGGCACGAACTTGCCGGCGGTAATAGTGTCGAGGAACCTCATCTCGCCGGCGCCGCCCCGCGGTCCCCGCAGCAGGCGACCATCGACGATCAGGCCGGCGCCGAACCGCTCCCCTGTCAGCAGTGTGGCCAGGTTGGCTGACGGATTGTGTGCACGTTCGGCAATGGCGGCGAGGTTGGCGTCATTTTCGACAACCACCTTGCCGTGAAGGTGCGAGGCGAATCCGGAATTCATCAGATGCCAGAATTCTCCGTCAGGAGAATTGCCATGGGCGTCGATCGGCGCGGGAACGCCGACAACCGTAAGTAAAACGTCGTCCACCTCGTGTCCGCTGTCGTGGAGGGCCAGGCCGATCAGCTCCCGTGCAGCCGCGCAGCGGCCGGAGCGCCCGAGCATCTTCGAGTCAACGTTCTGGCGGCGCAAACCCAGCTCACGGCCCCGCAGATCCGCCACGATGGTGGTGAAGTAGCTTTCCCCGGCGTCCAGTCCAACAACCACACCGGCAGCCTCACGCAACTGGTAGCGGCGCGCCGGCCTGCCTTTGTTGGTGCGGGCCGCGGCAGCACTGTCTTCCACTTCCTCCAGCCAGCCGGCGTCGACCAGGGCATGGCAAACGCCGAGCACCGTCGCGCGGGTCAACCCCGTCACCGCCATGGCTTCCCCGGCTGTGAAGACTTGCTCCTGCAGGGCAAACCGCAGCAACGCATCGGAATTGATCTGCCGCAACAATTGCGTCGAGCTCGCGGTGGTCTCCTTCATCCCTTGACGATATCCCCACGATGCCTCATCCTCGTATAGGACTTAAATATAAGATCCAAATAAACTCTGTGAGACCCTGAGGAGCCGATGTTGCCACCTTTGCCGTCCAGAGGGACGCGAGTCTCCCGACGCACCTTCCTTGCCGCTGCCGGGGGCACACTGGCCGCTTTCGGCCTGGCAGGGTGTGCTCCGGGAGGAACCCGTCCCACCATCACGTTCCACCAGTCAAAACCGGAGGCCGTGCCATACTTCCGCGATCTCGCGGCGAAGTTCACCGCGTCGCAGGACCGCGTCCGCGTCCTTCATGACATGGCGACAAATCTTTCTGCCAGCTTTGTACGCAGCAGTCCGCCGGACCTCGGTTGCCTCAACTACAACCTTGAAATGGCCCGGTTCATGGAGCGCGGCGCCCTCTCCGACCTTTCCGATCTCCCGGCAGCAGCTTCCATCCGGAACGACGTTCTGGACCTCACGAACTGGTACCCCACCTACCCGGGCCGTACGAGCGTCATCCCCTACTCGGTCATGGCCGCCTCGGTCATCTACAACCGCCGCATCTTCGAGCAGAACGGGCTGGCCGTTCCCACAACCTGGGACGGACTGATTGAAGTATGTGAGGTGCTGAAGGCCGCGGGCATCACGCCCATTTACGGGACCTTCCGCGACCCCTGGACCATCGCGCAGGGCCTGTTCGACTACACGGTGGGCGGCATGGTCAACGTGCGCGAGTTCTATAAAACAATGCACGGGATCGGCGAGGATGTCGGACCGGATTCCGAAGTGTCGTTCCAGAAAACGATGCTCGAGCCAGTGCAGCGCATGGTCCAGCTGACGTCCTACGTCAACCCCGATGCGTCGAGCCGAGGCTACGGTGACGGCAACACCGCCATGGCGCAGGGACAGGCGGCGATGTACTTCCAGGGGCCGTGGGCCTTCGGAGAAATTGAAAAGGCGGGGACCGATGTGGATCTGGGCACCTTCCCACTGCCAATGACCAGCAATCCCGCCGACCTGAAAGTCCGCGTTAACATCGACCTTTCGCTTTGGGTTCCCGAAGCCGGCAACGCACAGGAGGGGGCCCGCGCCTTCCTCCAGTACCTCATGCAGCCGGAAATCCAGAACTCCTACAATGCCGAATTCCTGGGATTCGGCACGGGTAAGGACGCACCGGCGGTCACCGACCCCCGAATCGTTGAGATGCAGAAGTACTACGACGAGGGCCGTTTCTACATGGGTGCCTCACAGTTCATTCCAAACTCGATTCCCGCCGCCAACTACCTCCAGTCGATCATCGGCGGCGCCGACGCCGAGAGCACGCTCCGCCGTATGGACGCCGACTGGGCGCGCCTGGCTTTCCGCGCGTGATCACACTTCCAACGCACGAAACGAGGACCTTTCATGTCATCGACGACTAAGCCTTCCCCTCGAGCGGTGGTGACGGCCCCGGCAGCGGTGAGAGCGGCAAGAGCGCGCAAGAGCCGCATCGATCCGCTGTACTACTTTTTCCTGTTTCCTTCGCTCTTAATTTTCACGCTCGCCGTCACGCTGCCGGCCATACTCGGCTTCGTCTACAGCTTCACGAACTCCGTTGGCTTCGGCGACTTCGACTTCATCGGCATCCGAAACTTCATAGCGGTGTTCCAGGATGAGGGGGTCCTCAGCGCCTACGGCTTCACGCTCGCCTTTGCGCTCGTGACCGTCATCGTCGTCAACATCGTGGCCTTTTTCCTGGCTCTGGGACTCACGTCCCGTGTCCGCTTCCGCGCCGCACTGCGCACGGTATTCGTTATCCCCATGGTGATCTCAGGCATCGTCATCGCGTTCGTCTTCCAATACCTCTTCTCGAACTCGCTGCCACTCCTGGGCCAAGGCATGGGAATCGAACCGCTGGCGACGAGCATCCTCGCCAACCCCGAACTCGCGTGGCTGGCCATCGTCTTCGTCACGGCGTGGCAGTCGATTCCGAGCGCGATGCTGATTTACATCGCTGGGCTCCTCACGGTTCCCGCCGAGGTTTACGAGGCAAGCTCCATCGACGGAGCAACGCCCTGGCACAACCTGCGGCACATCACTTTGCCGCTCGTCGCCGGGTATGCAGTGATCAATATGGTCCTTGGTTTCAAGAACTACCTCAACGCCTACGACATCATCGTGGGCCTTACCGACGGCGGCCCGGGCGTCGCTACACGCAGCGTCGCCATGTCGATCTTCCGCGGCTTCGAAGGCGGCGACTATGCCTACCAGATGGCCAACGCCGTGATCTTCTTCCTCATCAGCATCGTCATCGCACTCATCCAGCTTCGCTTCACTCGTGGCAAAGGAGGGATCGCCGCATGAGCAGCGCACCCAGCACCATCCCAGCGGGATCCGCCGCCGCCGGAAAGAAGCAAAGGATCCGCGCCGGCCATGAACGCAGCAACTGGCCTGCCACCATCGTCCTGATCGTCTGCACGCTCAGCGTGCTCGTGCCGCTCTACGTCACCACCAGCATGGCGTTCAAAACCACCGGCCAGGCTGTGGACGGCAACGCCTTCTCGCTGCCAAGCCCGCTGACGTTCGACAGTTTCGTCCAGGCATGGACGCTCACGAACTTCCCCCGCGGCTTCGCGATCTCCGTGTTCGTGTCCGTGACCGCCGTAGCGGGGGAAATCATCGTCTCGGCGCTGGCAGCCTACGCGATCGTGCGCAACTGGGACCGCCGGCTCTTCCGCTGGTCCTTCTTCTACCTGCTCGCGGCAATGTTCATCCCGTTCCCCGTCGTGGCACTGCCGCAGATCCAGCTCACCGGCCTCGTCGGTCTGGACAACCCGCTCGGCGTCGCGATCCTGCACATCGTCTTTGCCCTGGCATTCAACACCATGCTGTTTACCGCGTTCCTGCGCTCCATCCCGCTGGAGCTGGAAGAAAGCATGCGCATCGACGGCGCCGGCACCTGGCAGGTGTTCTGGAAGCTCATCTTCCCCCTGCTCGCACCCATGAGCGCCACTGTCGGCATCTTCGCTTTCATCGCCTCATGGAACGACTTCATGATGCCGTCGCTCATCATCTCCGACCCGGAACTGCAGACCATCCCGGTGCTGCAGAAGATCTTCCAGACCCAGTTCAGCAACAGCTACAACGTCGCCTTCGCCTCCTACCTCATGGCGATGGCGCCCGCGATCGTCGTCTACCTGTTTACCCAGCGCTGGGTCATGTCCGGCCTGACCCAGGGCGCCGTCAAGTGACCCCGGCCGCGAAACCGACCTCCAGGAAAAACGCAAAGGACCCAGTCTTGCCCTCCATCGCCACCACGGCAACCAGCACCGAACCCAAAACCATGGCCGACCCCAACTGGTGGCGCCAGGCCTCGGTCTACCAGATCTACCCCCGCAGCTTCTCTGACTCCAACGGTGACGGCATCGGCGACATCAACGGCATCACCGCCAAGGTCCCGTATCTGAAGGACCTGGGGGTCGACGCCGTCTGGCTGAGCCCGTTCTACCCTTCAGCCCTCGCCGACGGCGGCTATGACGTGGACGATTACCGTAATGTTGACCCGCGGCTCGGCACCCTCGAGGACTTCAGCCATATGGCATCCGCCCTGCACGCCGCAGGCATCAAGCTGATCGTGGACATCGTCCCCAACCACTCCTCAAACCGCCACCAGTGGTTCCAGGAAGCCCTGGCCTCGCCCAAGGGGTCCCCGGCCCGCGACCGCTACATCTTCCGGGACGGACTGGGCCACAACGGTGACCTGCCGCCGTCGGACTGGGACTCCGTGTTCGGCGGTCCCGCATGGGAGCGCATCACAGAACCTGACGGGACGCCCGGCCAGTGGTACATGCACATCTTCGCCAAGGAGCAGCCTGACTTCAACTGGGACAACCCCGAGGTCCGCGAAGACTTCCTCACCACCCTGCGCTTCTGGTCGGACCGGGGCGTGGACGGCTTCCGCATCGACGTCGCCCATGCCCTGACCAAGAACCTCGAAGAGTCCCTCCCCAGCAAGGCAGACCTTGAAGCCCAGGGCGAGGCGCTTTACCTTGCCGGATCGCATCCGTACTGGGACCGCGACGAAGTCCACGGGATCTACGCCGAGTGGCGCAAGGTCTTCAACGAATACAGCCCGCCGCGCACCGCCGTCGCCGAAGCCTGGGTGCACGCGGACCGCCGTGCCCGTTATGCCAGCCCGGAGGGGCTGGGCCAGGCCTTCAACTTCGACCTGCTGCAGGCAGACTTCGACGGCGCCCAGTTCCGGAAGATCATCACCAAGAACCTCGCCGAGGCCGAGGCTTCCGGCGCTTCCTCCACGTGGGTGTTTTCCAACCACGACGTCGTCCGGCACGCCACCCGCTACGGGCTCCCCGTGCCAGGGCCCTCGGCCGAGGGCGGGATCATGGCCGGCGAGGCCGGCAAGCAATGGTTGCTCGCCGGCGGCAAGCAGGAAGACGTCGACGCCGAACTCGGCCTGCGCCGCGCCCGCGCCGCATCGCTGCTGATGTTCGCCCTTCCGGGCTCTGCATACCTGTACCAGGGCGAGGAACTGGGCCTGCAGGAAGTCGGCAGTGAAATCCCCGACTCCCAGCGCCAGGACCCGGCCTTCTTCCGCAACAAAGGCGTGGAAATCGGCCGCGACGGCTGCCGCGTCCCGTTGCCATGGACAGCCTCGGGTACCTCGTTCGGTTTCGGGGTAGGCAGTGCGCACCTGCCGCAGCCCGAATGGTTCGCCAGCTACTCCGTGGAAGCCCAGGAGTTGCAGGAGGACTCAACCCTGTCCCTCTACCGCCGCGCATTGGCCCTGCGGTCACAGCTGCAAACCGCCGAAGCGCTGGAATGGCTGGAAACCGGGAGGACCGACGTCCTGGCCTTCCGGCGCCCCAACGGCTGGATCTCCGTCACCAACTTCGGGATGGAAGCCTTCGGACTGCCCGACGGCGAGGTCCTGGTCTCCAGTTCGCCGCTCATGGCAGGTTCCCTGCCCGGGGCAACTACTGCCTGGCTCCAGGCGTAGCCGGTGAAACCTCCCGTGTCCGCTGCCGCGTCCTGGTCCAGGTATAGGTCCAGGTCAACGCGCGGAAGTGTGGCGTGGAATACTTCCCTACAGGTGCTGCCGGAACCGCCGGCGGAAGTGGGAAAGGGCCGTGGGCATGCAGGAATCCGTTAGTGCGGACGAAATGACCCGGCAGCATGTCCTCACGGCGCTTTTCCGCGAACGGACGGCCGGGCTCAGCCCGGACCCGGTCTTTGACCGAAGGCTGGACCGGCATCTCCCACAGCTGACGGAACTGTTTGGCTCCCTGTACGGTTCCCGGCCGGATTGGCAGGAACAGCTGGCATCCTTGGTGGTCCAGAGCGCCCGGTTCTGGCAGGAGCGCCCGGCTCAACTCAAGGAGCTGGACGCGGAGCGGGAAGGCAACAGCGGCTGGTTCCAGTCCAACACCTTGCTGGGCGGGGTCTGTTACGTGGACCGCTACGCGGAGAGCCTGGAGGGAGTGCGGGCACGCATTCCCTACTTCAAGGAGCTCGGACTCACCTACCTGCACCTGATGCCGCTGTTCCTGGCCCCCGAACCGCACTCCGACGGCGGCTACGCGGTGTCCAGCTACCGTGAGGTCAACCCGAAGCTGGGCACCATGGAGCAGCTCCGCTCGCTGGCGGCCGAACTCCGCAGCAACGGGATCAGCCTGGTGGTGGATTTCATCTTCAACCACACCTCTGACGAGCATGAGTGGGCCCGGAAGGCGGCCGCAGGGGACCCGGAGTACAGCGATTACTACTGGATTTTCCCGGACCGGACCATGCCGGACGCCTTCGAGCAGAATGTCCGGGAGATTTTCCCGGAGAACCATTCAGGCTCGTTCATCCAGATGGAGGACGGGAGGTGGGTCTGGGCAACGTTCCACACGTACCAGTGGGACCTTAACTACTCCAACCCTGCTGTCTTCCGTGCCATGGCAGGCGAAATGCTGTTCCTGGCCAACCAGGGCGTGGACATCCTGCGCATGGACGCCGTGGCCTTCATCTGGAAACAGCTGGGCACGCCCTGCGAGAACCTTCCCGAGGCGCACACCCTGCTCCGGGCCTTCAACGCGGTGTGCCGGCTGGCGGCTCCGTCGCTGCTGTTCAAGTCGGAGGCCATCGTGCATCCGGACGAGGTGGCGCTCTACATCGACCCCGCCGAATGCCAGATTTCCTATAATCCCCTGCAGATGGCGCTCATCTGGGAGTCCCTGGCCACCCGGGATGTCTCGCTCCTGGCCCAGGCCCTGAAGCGCCGGCACAACATCCCCGAGGGGACGTCCTGGGTCAACTACGTCCGAAGCCATGACGACATCGGCTGGACCTTCGCGGACGAGGACGCCGCGGAACTGGGCGTCAACGGCTTCGACCACCGCCGTTTCCTCAACTCCTTCTACGTCAACCGCTTCCCCGGCAGCTTTGCCCGCGGCGTCCCTTTCCAGGACAACCCGCGCACCGGAGACTGCCGTATTTCAGGTACGACGGCGTCGCTGTGCGGCATGGAGGTCAACCCGGCCGAGGCGGTGGAACGGATCCTCCTGGCCCACTCGGTTGCCTTCAGCACCGGCGGCATCCCGCTCCTGTACTTGGGCGACGAGGTGGGCCAGGTCAATGATTACGGTTACGCGGATGAGCCCGGCCACGGGGATGACAGCCGCTGGGTGCACCGGCCGCACTACCCGGCCGCGCAGTACGCCCGGCGCACTGATCCGGCCACACCCGGAGGTGCCGTTTACGCGGGCCTGCAGCGGATGATCGAGGTCCGCGCGAACACTCCTGAGTTTGCCGGGACCACATTGATCGATTTCCAGACCCACAACCGGGGAGTCCTGGCCTACCAGCGGCCGGGCGGCGTGACCACGGGCGGAACCCGCATCCTGGCACTTGCGAACTTCAGCGACGTTCCCCAGTCCCTGCCCGCGGAAACCTTCGGCGGGTTCCTGCCCGCCGCCGTCGACCTTCTCTCGGAAGCCCGCCTGCACCTGGACGAAGGCGTCATGCTCCTCCCCCGGCAATACGCCTGGCTTCGCGTCACCCCGGTGTGACGCACCCTCCCCAACTGGGTAGCGCCAAGTGTCGTTTTGACAGCCCAT
>NZ_JARHXQ010000209.1:0-18288 GCF_029222765.1 Arthrobacter sp. Cr_A7
GCAGCGCCGCGGCAATTCACCGGGAGTTGCGACAGGAGTCTACTGGCCCATAAACATACAGTCCGGACGGGAAGGGACCGCATGATTTTCTACAGCGAGCAGGAGCGGCGCAATGACGCGGTGTACGCCGAGCACAAGGAGGCCGTCGCTGCCGGTGAGAAGCGAGTCTTGCGGACGACCAGCACAGGAGAGCTGCACAGCTACCCCGGCGATGAAATCGGGTTTACGCCCGGCCGCGGCCAGGCCCAAGTCAGCACCTGGTGGGGCATGGCCATCATCTGCGCCGTCCTGGGACTGCTGTTTCTCGGGTCATTGGTCATGTTGACCGTGCCCCTGATGCAGGGCCGGGGAGAATGGGGTGCGCTGTTTCCTATCGTTCTGGGAGCTTTCGGCACCCTGTATACCTTTGGATTGTCCCGTGACGAGTACCGGGCCAGCCAGCTGCGCAAGCTGCGGGACTCCCCGAAACCGGGCACTTCCGCCCGCGTTGACGTCAACCTTCTGGAATTGTGCCAGAAACGCCCGGGCTAGCACGGAACGTCCCGATAGGATTCGACCCATGTTCAACCAGGACAAGCAGTTCCGTCGGCCCGACGGAACCCACTACGACTCAAGCAGCTTCAACGTACGCCAGTTCGAGGAGCAGTACGGGCCCGGCGGGGTACCTGAGGGGTATTCGATGGGCGCCACCACGCCTCTCCAGGACCCGACCACAATCAGGGTGGCGGCCTGCTTCCTTGCCCTCATGGGCGCTGGCATGCTCACCATGGGCTTTTACTGCTTCACCCTTCCAGGCGAAGTATGGACGGGTGTCTGGAGCAGCATACTTGGGCTCGCGACCTTCGTCATGGTCTGGTGGGCCTTTGTTATCGCCGGGCGCCGTCAGCGCTGGCTGCAGGCACAGAAGGCTACGGACGGTCGGGGGGCCTGATGGAGTATCTCGTTTTCCTAGGCTGCTTTGTGGCCTTCATGGTGGTCCTGCGGCTGCTAAACGGCTACTGGCAACGCAAGCACCGTCGGACCAGGCCACCACGGCACCAGGGTGAGCCCCAGTCCCAGCGCGGCCGGGTCTACAAGAACCCGCCGCCCACCAACCACAGCGCGGATCCGTACAGCGGTTGGCACTGAACTCCGGCCGGCTGCTGGCGTCCGGATGAGCTCATCGGCATGACGGGAACCACGAGCATGACGGAAGCAGCGGCGGCGCGGGCGGCTGCCGCATCCAGGCCGCTGTACAAATCTGGTCGGGATCAGCGATGACGAACTTCGGGAACTGAAGAGTGCAACGGTGGTGCTGGGAAACGCGGCTATGAAGGAGGGGCTGGGCTCCGGTGGCTGCTTCATCATCACCCTGACAGGCAAGGTCCGTCGGCCCACGTGCGACAGTATGCGCCGCTTCGTGGACCTTGACTCTGTCTGGTTCACGAACTTCCGATTCCCGGAACGGCTCCTGGGGGACTCGCCCGATGATGGCCCCATTCCTCTCTGGCCGATCACGAGGGCGTGCCCAGATTGAAGCACTGCCCTCGTACCAGGCTTGCGGTTAGGCGTCGCTGGCCACTCCCCTGACACTGTACACACCCACTTTGGCGGGACAAACGACGGCAAGCACAATCAAGCCGGTGGCCGACCTCACTGTTGGGTGGGAGCCTGCGTTGACTATGCCGATCTCGACCTTGGCGAAGCTGTGAAGCCTGCCATTGACGGTGGGGCTCAGGACGCGGTTGTCTGCGCGTGCCAAGGCCCTCTCGTGCTCGACGCGGACCTGGTCATCGTGAGCCTGTTTGTGTTTGGGGTTCAGTTCCCTTGTCGAATCCACTGACAGCGGTGATAAAAGCTGATGTTCCACTTATTGTCGGGCCACCGCCGGTAAAGCCGCTGCTGACATGTCCCTTACTCTCTCGGAGGGCGGTGCTGCGAGTGCAAGAACTGGCCGTCGGACGCCGATTTCACCCACGTCTTGTCATGGCCCCATGGATAAGTCTCCTTGGAATGCTTCCACACTTATACGGCCCCGGCGATGGGCACAACTACCCTGCCGCGGAGTTCCTTGGTCGTCGCCTGCAAATGATTTACTTGCCTGACGGTTGCATACGCGCATTTGGGGGATACATTGAAGGGCTTTACCGCGTCGATTCTGCTCGTCCCGTTGCTGCTCACTGGCTGCGTCGTTCCCTATGGAGGCGCTGACGCTGTCACCACAGCGACGGCGTCCGTCGACGGCTATGCCCGCCTGGATGAGGCCGGAATCGCACAAATCAGGGCGTCCAAATCCGCGCGGCTGGACATGACCTCCGGACAGCTCACCAAAGAAAGCGTTGGCCTGGAGAACGGTACAAGCCAGGCGCCGGACGTAAAGATCAACGACGGCACCATGATCTTGGACATCGAAGGGCCCCATGGGAGCATCAGCGCCACCACCGACCGCCTGCGGCTCAACGGCATGAACAACAGATCCGAGTTCAGTGAGGACACGTACTTCCTCACGGCAGGGTCATTGGAGGACTTCACCGCCCTGATTCGTGGGGGCGTTGACCGCTACGGCATCCCGCGTGATTCCGCTGAAGACTGGATTGAATCAACGTCAAGCCAGCCGGAGGACAAGAGCGACTTCGCCCTGGCACCAGGCACATCAACGGGGCTCCAAGTACAGTACGACCTCCGCTACGACGGTGAAAAGGACGTCCAGGTCATCATCGTGCATGTAAGCCCGGCCTGACCGGGAGTGGCCCGAAACATCACCTGAACGACGTGCTGCACGAAAGAATGGCTGCACGATTCTCTCCTCACCGCCCTGAGATTCCCGCTGCCGGGTGATGGCAGCCTGCCAAGTTTCTTGCCGGCATGAGGCGCAAGTAATTCAAACCAGAAAGGCTACGGAATGGACCCGTACCAACAGAACCAACCACCGTATCCACCTCAACCGCCGTACTCTCCCCCGGGTCAGCATCCCCCACACCCCTACTATGGACCACCTCTGCCTGAGTGGCAGGGGACTCCGCCGCGGAAGAAGAGCAGGCTTGGCTGGGTACTCGGTGGAATCGCACTGGCGGTGGTCTTGCTCAGCATTCTTGGTTTTGTCGGATGCTCCGCCCTCGCCCGGGAGATCAATGGCGGCGGAGGCACCCAGGCGGAGAAAGCCAGTGAAATGATGGCCCGGGCCGACAACCTACCGGAGGATGACTGGGTTGAGGTCTTCCGCTTCGACCCCAAGGTCGATCCCGGATGTCTCTCCATCGATACATCATGCCTGCGTTTGTCCGCCCGGTGGTCCGTGGATCACAAGGTCAGCCTGGATGAGGCAGCAGACCGGTTCAGCATGAAATCCAATTCGGGCGGCCCTGTTTCAGGACGGTATGTGGGCTGCATCAGGACCGAGTTTGACGGAGTGAGCGGAGAGTCGCTCTGCATCGAAGAGTCTTTAGAAGGCTCAGATTTCTATGAGGTCACCATCCAGGTGGAGCGTGATTAGGCGCTGAAGTGGATTACAACAACTTCGCGTTTGCCGAGTTCTGGGTGCCGCGGTGAAAAGTGGGTCGAGGCGAACTTCATGGGCGACTGGCTGCTCCCCGACCCGTCAATCATCTTCCATCAGGAAGGCTGAGTTATCCGTCTCGCCGATACTGGCAAGGTGCTGAATGACACCACCGGCGCTTCTGCCAAGTTCGTCTACAACCACCCGGATCTGCAGCGCTGACACTCACGTTCGAGGTTCCCGCCGCGGCCATCTTCTCCTAATACGAAACGACATAATTCTTTGATGAATCACAACGATTTCCAGCCCGTGCCTACACCACTTCCGGTTACCAGGAACAGCCTTATCTGGTCTTGGACTTCCTTCGGTATCAGCGTTATTACTTTTCTCGGTGCCTACATCAGCAACCTGGCCGGCAATACCGATCTGATGATCGTATTCGCAGTCCTCTGTACTGCAACGATGACTTTCGGCGCAGTATTACATGTGATCCGCTATGCACTTCATTCTGCACCGCAAAGTCAGGCTGTCGCTGACGGTAACAGCGTGCGCTCTGTCGTCATATGGAAGACACTATGGCTGATTCCAGCCCTACTTGAGTTCTTCGGACTGCTTCGCTGCATTAGGGGCGTAACCCCTGACGGTATCGCTATCGGCGCGGTGGGTTTGCTGACTCTCATTCCGATCATTCCGACTTACATCGTTCTGGGCATCATGCGGGTGGTTCGAAAGAAACCCTAGCTAAATCTCCTGCTCTTCCGGGCGGTGCTCATGTTGGGCATTTGCAACCGAAGTACACGGGATTCAGCACAACTTCAGCGCCACGACGTCAGCACCGCTGCGTTGGAAAATACGGTCGCTGTCGACGCTTTTAGCCTTGGTTTGGCTCCTACTGGTCTCGTATCGGCTCGGATCACGTTTTCGCGGATTCCCAGTGTTTGCAAGGACTCGAGGGCACTTCCACGCTTCCGCTGCGTTTATGGAGAACTGATCCGAAGGCGCCGCTACCAATGGTCGGTCAACACCGCAATCGAAGCCACCGCGCGAACCAAATCACCGGATTCTGCCGCTGTCGCAGCAATAATATCTGCCGTTCTAATGGGCAGGCGTGACATCCACCAGGGCGTCCACCCTTCCGTCCCCTTTCTCAAGGAAACGGCCCCGGTCACCGCCAGCACCACCCAGAGCCAATAGGGATCAAACAGCCCTCGGGCTGAAACACGTCCGAACTCTGTCGCCGGCCGGGAGCGACCTAGTACGGGCGGGAACAACGAAAGAGGCGCCCTGCGAACGGAACCATTGCTGATACCGAAGTCATGCCGCTTCGTTCCTTCGCTCCGATAGACAAGTGGAAGTTCTATCGCTGCTTGTCATTCTGATATCTCCCATGATCGCTGGGCGGGTTGTCCGCGCAACCAGGGCGCTACCGCGCCGACCCCGGAACCGAAAACTTCCCAGAGTGGAGTGGATGGCTCCGAGACGAAGTTTTCGCCCCCGGCGCCGATCCCCCAAGTTACACTCCGGCCCCTGAAGCCAGCGGATGGTCCCCTACCAGAACGACGCCCACAACCAACAACCGCAAAAAGACTCGGCAACACCAGGGTTAAGGGAAACAAGGGATCATGGAAAAGCTCACGATCACAACACCATCGGATGTGCTCAGCTTTATCGGGCACACCCTGGGCTTTTGGCCGCAGGAGAGCCTGGTCTGCATCACCTTGGACGAGAACAGCATCGGCGCGACCCTGCGCATCGATCTGCCCCGCCAACCTGGTCAGGAACTCCCCTACGCGCCACCGTCGCCCACTACCTCACCAGCGACACGACCGCGACCTCTGTCCTCTTTGCCGTCTACACCAGCGAACCCACCCAGCCAGGGCAGGCCAAACCCTACGCCGGCACCATAGCCGCTCTCACCGGGGTCCTTGCCGAGCAGGGCATCACGATCAGGGACGGTCTCTTCGTAGCAGACGAGACCTTCTCCCCCTACGACGGCGAACCCGGCACCAGCCTCGCCCTGCCCGTCAACTCCACCCAGACCAGCGCCATCAACGCCGAATTCATCTACCGCGGCAGCTTCGTGAACCTACCGACCGCATCACCCTCCCAACCACTAGTCACGGAGAAACCAAGGCGACCGCGGTCGAACACCACATAGAAACCATCAGGACCCAAGCGACCACGCCGCGCTTCAACATGGCCGGAAGCTCTGGGCGGACATGCTCGACTCCAAGACGTTCCCCAGCGACGACGACTGCCACGCGCTCGTCGCCAACCTGCAGTTCCCGGCGATCCGGGACCGGCTCATCGCAGACATCCCAGGAGTCGAGGAACCAATGCAGCAGATCCTGTTCGCCCAAACCGAAGCCGCGCCGAAGTGGTCACGCATCGAGTGGGCACAACAACTACTGCTGCACGCCTACACCGGCACCAGCCCGGAACACGCAGCACCGGTCCTCACCGCCATCGGCTACATCAACTGGTGGAAGGGCAGAGGCAGCAAAGCACACCAATTCCTCCAACTGGCCCTCGACACAGATCCCGCCTACCGCCTCGCCCGCCTCGCGACCAAATGATCGGCTCCGGCATCGTCGCCGGCTGGAACATGAACAAAGACACCGCCTACAAAACACTGCCCTTCGACCTGCCATAACGCAGGATTGTTGTAGGAATTGAGTAGAAGGCCGGAACATCGGCGGTGGCCCAATTAAGCAAGTTCACAGATCTATAGCGCCAAGGATTCTAACCATGTGCGGAGGCCGCACCGGCCTCGGTAGGTGCCTCGCGGCCGGTGCTCTTGGCGCCGCCGACCGCGGGCATCGCGATAACGGCGACAACGGTGAGTATGGCACTGACCAGTACGGCCACGAAGACAGCAGTAGTCGCAGACACAATTGTGTGGGGGTCAGAATCGCCGCCGGGGACGCCGGAATATATCGAATTAGCTACTGCCCCGAAAACAGCGACGCCGATGGAGCTTCCAATCGAACGGGCGAAGAGATTAGTACCCGTGACTACGCCGCGCTCATTCCATTCGACGCTTGACTGGGCGGCAATGAGGATCGGGGTGGCTACCAGCCCCAGTCCCAGTCCGACGACGAAACAACACGCCGCCACAACCGGAACGTTGGGGGAAGAGGCCGTGAGCGTTAGGACCGATGTACCGATGACAGCGACCATGACACCGATCAGTGCCGTCCTCTGATAGCCAATCCGGAAATAGAGCCGGCCGGCCTGTGAAGCACTGATCGGCCAGCCGATCGTCAATGCCGCCAGGGCGAGCCCGGCCAGAACCGGGGAGGTCGAGAGGGATCCTAAGAGGAACGTGGGCACGTAGGAAGTAAGGCCGAACATGATTGCACCAATGCCGAAAGAGATCAGCGACGTCGTGGCCAGCAGACGCCGGGACACTACCCACGGCGGCAGCACCGGCTCTGCTGCCTTCCTCTCGACGAGAATGAACACCGCGAACAAGAGTGCGCCGACTCCAAACACGGAGATGCTGGTGACGGAGTTCCAAGCCCATGCCAGGCCCCCCTCGAGAGCCCCGAGAATCAGCAGGCTAAGGGAAGCAGTCAGCAGTAGCGCCCCCAAATAGTCCACCCGGTGCTTGGCGCGCTCGATACGTTCATGGAACGCTCGGATCAGCATCCACCCAGCCAAGAGGCAGAGTGGGATGTTCAGAAGGAAGATCCAACGCCAGATACCGAGCGACGCGAACAAGCCTCCTAATGTTGGGCCAATGACTGAGGAAAGGGCCCACACGCTGGCAAGGTAGCCTTGCACCTTGGCCCGTTCAGTCGCCGTGTAGATATCGCCGACGATGGTCATTGCCATCGGCAGGACTGCTCCCGCGCCCAACCCCTGCAGCACGCGGAATGCAATGAGGGTTGGCATGCTCCAGGCCACTCCGCAGAGGATCGAACCGAGCAGGAAAAGACCGATACCGCTAAGGATGATCGGCTTACGCCCTACGATGTCCGAGAGCTTGGCATAGACGGGCACGGAGACAGCCTGCGCCAACAAATAGGCCGAGAAAAGCCAAGGAAAAGAAGTGAAGCCGCCAACGTCATGCACGATCGAAGGTACAGCCGTCGCAACAATCGTCGAATCAATCGCCACCAGGCCTGACGAGACCATTAAGGCAATAAGAATGGGGCCCCGTCGGGACCGAAACCCGACTCCGTCGGCAGTCTCTGTCGTCACTACCAGCTCATTTTCTCCATGGTCATGCCGTACGGTACTTTTTCACTCAGGCTGACGGTAAAGGTCTCAGGGCTGCTACGCGTCACCAGCAAGCCCTGCTTCCGCAGTTTCGCATTCTTAAGCAGTTTGCCCACAGCAGTATCGAGGCGGTGCTCCAATTCTGCGCGTCGCTGGATTGTTAAAGTGATGGAATTGTCCGAACTGTAATTCATTGCCGTCGAAAGACCTTCCGAAAGTGATGTTGCTCTTCAAACCGAGCATGGCGGGTTATGGCAGAGCGGACGAAAGTGGAGCACTGGATCAGTCAATCCCACAACAAAGCCGGCTTTGGTGGCAGTGCAATGGTTGTCCCGCTTAAGCCTCGTTCTCATATAAGGCTAAAAGCGACCCGCGCGGGCTGCTCATAGCCATCCACGCCAACAACACGCGAATATGCGCCATTTTGTGGCCACCGATCCGCTCCTGGTCCAGGCTCTGCCCGCTCCCAGCCGGAAGCGGGCAGAGCCGGTGACAGTTGACTGACGGTTATTGTGTGAGGTCTCGTCCCTTAGTTTCCGTTAGGAAGAACACACAGGCAGCGGTGATGAGCCCGGCAATCACCAGATAGAGCGCGACCGAAAAGGAAGTCCGTGTTGCTGCATAGAGGGCCGTTGCGATCAGGGGCGAGAATCCACCGCCCAGGGTCTGGCCGAGCTGATAGCCCATCGATGCGCCGCTGTAACGAAATTTGGTGGCAAAGAGCTCACTGATCAGCGAGGCAAGCGGGCCGTAAATCATTCCGCATAGGATAAGTGCAACTGCCATCGCCAGCGTGATGAGTATGGAGTTCTTCGTGTCGATCAGCGCGAACATCGGAAATGACCAGACGGCAAAAGCAATTCCACCTGTGAGTATGACCGGCCGTCGACCTACCCGGTCAGAGATCGCTGAGCTCACCCAGTCGCTGAGGCCGTAGAAGACGAAAGCGATGGTCAGCGCAATGAGACCCACACCGGCGTCAAGCTTGAGGTTGTTGGTGATGTAGCTCAATAACCAGGTCACTACGCCGTAAGTGAGCGTGCCGAATCCGAAACTGATTCCCGCCGCGAGGAGAAGCTCCTTTGGGTTGGTCTTTATCACTTCCAGGATGGGCTTACGGGTGGTCTTTCCCTGTGTCTCGGCGTTCTTGTATACCGGGGTCTCTTTGAGCCGAAGCCGAATGATGAGGCCAGTCACGACGAGGATGATCGACGCAAGGAAAGGGACCCGCCAGCCCCACGCTTCGAACGTCTCCGCTGGCATGAAACTCAGAGCGAAGAGCACACCTGTTGAAAGCAGCCCGCCTACCGCTGACGATGCCGGGATGAATCCGGTATAAAAGCCCCGCTTTTCCCGGGGAGCCGTCTCGCTGACCATCAGAATTGCGCCACCGTATTCTCCGCCAAAAGAGAAGCCCTGCACGAACCGCAGGGTGACGAGAAATAACGGTGCCCAGATCCCAACAACAGCATAGGTCGGAAGAAGTCCCATTGCGGTCGTTGAAATCCCGGCGATGAGCAGCATGGCAACCAGGACGCCCTTTCGACCGCGGAGGTCACCGACATGCCCCGCCACCAGGCTACCGAGCGGGCGGGCAATGAAACCGACGGAATAGGTCCCGAACGCGGCAAGCAGGGCGACAGTCGGATCGAAGGTCGGAAAAAACAGCTTGCCGAAGACCAGGGCGGCAACCGATCCGTAAAGCACAAAGTCGTATTGCTCGATGATGTTGCCGACGACGCTGCCGGCGACAGTGCGGTGCAGCAGCTTCTTCTGGTCTGGCCCGAACTCCTTGGTTTCTGCGGGTCGGACGATGGGCGCGTCCTGTTCCGCCTTTGATCCAGTAGTCAGCAGGGCCTGCGACTTCGTTGTCCGCATGTGTTCTCCTGGGTGTTTTCCGCCGGCAGCAAAGGCGACCGGGTTACAAGTGGATCCCGCCGGACGCTCTTCTTAGTGCGGCCGGGTCGGTACGTCGACGCTAGTTCGATTGATACCGTGCGTCAAGAAAAACTTTCGTATTTCCTATTCAACTTTCGTAATGTGATACTGCCGACGTTGTGGCCCTATAAGCATTGCCACTGGTGATAATGCCGGCGCAGTTCCTCAGCGAAGGAATGCCAGGCGTATCGGAGGACTGGCAAAGCGGTCAGGTGTTCCGGCACGCACGCTGCTGTACTACGATCCACAACCGCGATGCGCTCACTCGGTACATTGAAGCCCTCGAGACCGCCGCTGGCCCCTCACAGAAACTCTGCGCGGGTTAGGACCAGCTGGTCTGCAGTACGGACTGGACCTGGGATTGCAGTAACGCCCCTTTAGGGCATCCAGAGCCGCAGTCGGGTCTGCGATTCGTACGCTTTTCCTTGGGGAAAGGAGACGAGTTCGAATTGCATCCCCCATGGCGCCAGGAAATAGACCCAGCGCTGGCCCTTGCTGGCGCCTGAACTCGAGGTAGGTTCCCCAAGGACCTCGATCCCCTGCCTTTTGAGGTAGTCGACGGCTACATCGAGATCCTCGACGTAGAAGGCGAGGTGATGCCCCCCAATGTCGCTATTGCGGGGCTGTTCCTGCCGTTGATCAGGTGAGGAATAGTTGAAGACCTCTAAATTCGACCCGTTAAAGCAACGGTAAAAGCGTATCTCTGCCAGCGTCGCCTTTGGGTGGACGTTGAGTTTGGTCCGCATCAACTCGGGATCCTGTGGGTAGGGCCCCAGGGAGTAAACGTGCTGGCACCCGATGACATCGACGAAGAATTCGTGAGCTTGTTCCATGTCGGGCACGGTGAACCCGATGTGGTCAGTCCCACGGATACCCGGCAATCCTCGCCGTTCCCTGAGGGCAGTGTCTTGCGGTCCGGCGTCCTGGTTCATGTACTTCTCCAACCAAATGTCTCTAGTGATCGAATATCTCAGGGTGATCAAGCAGGGCTATGCGGGTTTTGCGGACGTGCATGGCCAGCAATTCCTCCGCAGAGCGGGTGTCACGGCGCCGGATGGCAGCCAGGATGAGGCGGTGTTCCAAATTCGTGTCTTCGAGGCCGGCGGGACCTATCAGCTGCACGTACGCACGCCGGTAATGCTGGGTGGTGTTCCAAAGCCTCTCCACCATCTCCAGCAAGGTCGGCATGTCCGCATCCCGGAAGCTCAAAAGGTGGAATTCACGGTCCAGTTCGACGAAGTCCTCCACCACCTGGCAGTTCTCCATGTCACTGGCCAGCTGGCTAAGCCGATCCATGGTCTCCATGCTGACGTGATCGATGGCCTGTCCCAGCGCGAGCGGCTCAATGCGTTCGCGGATCAGATACGTCTCCTGGCACTCAGCGAGGTTCATGGTGCTGACCCAGGCCCCGGAGGACGCAACAAGGGTGACGAGCCCATGTGATTCGAGGATGCGCAACGCCTCACGAATTGGAAGTCTGCTCACGCCAAATTCTTCGGCGATCTGCTCCTGGCGGATCCTCGTGCCGGGCGCCAGGTCTCCGTCCAGGATCCTTTGACTCAGTTCGTCTGCGATGCGCTGGCTTGCAGCGCCCGACTTCTTTAACAGCACAGCTTCCGTTGCCATGCGTACAGCATACGGATCCCGAGTCAATGGATCCATTCGTAGAACTTTGGCGCACTATACCCGGTCGTACTCCTTGTATTGGATCCATTCGGGGCCCTATGGTAGGACGAACGCAAAAGCGATGCCCGTACGCCCTTGGGAGCCAAAGATGTCAACCACTACGCCCTTGACCTACTCGACCGAGTGCACAGAGCTGCGCACAACCCGCGAAGACTGGGACGCAGCAGCTCCCGAGTTGCTCGAATCCATGCTGGTTCAGATGCACACCATCCGCATTTTTGAGGAGGTTGTCCTGCAGTTGGCGGCAGAAGGCCTGGTGCATGGCCCCGCCCACTCCAGCATTGGCCAGGAGGGAGCAGCCGTGGGGTCCGTTCTGGCGCTGCGGGAAGCCGACGGCGTCAACGGCACGCACCGGGGCCATCACCAATTCCTGGCGAAGGGTCTTGCCCATCTATCCCCCAACGGTATGTCGATCATCGACGGCATTAAGAACGACCAGGTTACGGAGTTCATCCGACGGACGATGTCCGAGATCTTGGGTCTCAAGGCCGGCTTCAGCGGTGGCCGGGGCGGTTCAATGCACCTGCAGTGGCTTGAGGCCGGAGCTTTGGGCACAAACGCGATCGTGGGTGGCGGAGTGCCGCTTGCCGCGGGCAATGCCTGGGCCCAGCGCCATGACGCAGAAATCCAGGACGACGGCGGGCAGGCAGACGGGATGGGGGTCACCGTAACCTATTTCGGTGACGGCGCCTCGAACATCGGGTCAACGCTTGAGACCATGAACCTGGCCGCTGCCTGGCGCCTGCCGCTGTGCTTCTACATCGAAAACAATCTCTACGCTGTCTCGACCCACGTTTCCGACGTAACCGGTGAATCTCGGCTGGCGGCTCGTGGCCCCGGCTTCGGCATCAGGTCCTGGCGCGTGGACGGCATGGATCCCCTCGCGGTCTACCTTGCACAGAAGGCAGCCGTGGATCACATGCGCGCCGGCAAGGGCGCAACCCTCATCGAGGCGGAAACCTACCGCTACTTCCACCAGAACGGCCCCTTCCCCGGCAGCGCCTTCGGCTACCGGACCAAGGAGGAGGAGAAGCAGTGGCGTGACCGCGACCCCTTGGCCAAACTGGCGGCAGAGATGACCCGTCGCGGCCTCCTCACCGACGAACAACTCAACGATCTCACCTCGCACATCACCGAGCAGATCACCCGGATTGTGGACGAAATCACGGAAAAAGACCCCGAGAGCGCCAAAGGTGCCCGCCGGATCCGCCCCATTCTTTGGCCGGATCCCGCTGGCGTAGATACGGACATCAGGAGCGAACCGGCATTGACCGGCCCAGCACCTGACGAACAAACCGGAGCCGGCACTGTGGAGCGCCGCTTCGTGGATGCCATTGCAGATGTACTCGGCCGCCAGATGGACAAGGACCCGGGCGTGCTGGTCCTCGGCGAGGACGTGCACCGGCTCAAAGGCGGCACCAACGGGGCTACCCGCGGCCTGAAAGATGCTTATCCCGACCGGGTCCTGGGCACGCCAATCAGCGAGAACGCCTTCGCCGGCCTGGCAGGCGGCCTGTCCATGACCGGGCGCTATAAGCCGGTCGTGGAGTTCATGTATTCGGACTTCCTGTGGGTAGCCGCTGACCAGATTTTCAACCAGATCGGCAAGGCCCGGCACATGTTCGGCGGCCAGTCCTCCATGCCTGTGGTGCTTCGCTCCAAGGTGGCAATGGGAGCCGGCTATGGCTCCCAGCATTCCATGGATCCGGCAGGCATCTTTGCCAATAACCCGGGCTGGCGCATCGTCGCGCCGTCAACACCGCACGACTACATCGGGCTGATGAACACAGCTTTGGAACTCCAGGACCCGGTGCTTGTTCTTGAGCACGTCGACCTCTACGGCACCAAAGGAGCCATACCTGCGGAGAATCTCGACTACCAGCTGCCCGTTGGCAAGGCTGCCGTGCGCCGCGCAGGCGAAGGCGTCACCGTACTGAGCTACCTGAACATGGTGGATGTGTCGCTTCAGGCCGCCGAGCGCCGTCTTGATCTCGATCCCGAAGTCATCGATCTCCGGTGGCTCGACCGGGCATCGCTGGACTGGGACACCATCGGCGCCTCAATCCAGAAAACCAACAACGTGCTGATCGTCGAACAGGGCGCCCGCGGTACTTCATATGGAGGCTGGCTCTCGGACGAGATCCAGCGCAGATTCTTCGACTACCTCGACCAGCCCATCCAACGCGTTACGGGCAAGGAAGCCGCGCCGAGCATCTCGAAAGTCCTTGAGGGTGCCGCCAACGCCGATCTCAACGACGTCCTTGCCGGCTTCGACGAAGTAGCCCGCAACCTCGGCCTTTCCTGAACCGGATCCATTCGAAGGACATTCATCATGGCAACCATCATCACCATGCCCGCCGTCGTCGCAGACGCCACCGAGGCAGCACTCCAGGACTGGCTCGTAAAAATAGGTGACACCATCGCCGCCGGACAGCCCATCGCCGAAATTGAGACTGAAAAGGCCACTGTTGAACTGCAGGCTGAGTTTCCCGGCACTGTCGGAAGGCTGTTGATACAGCCGGGAACTTCCGTGGGTGTCGGTGAGCCCATTGCTGTGCTCGTAGAAGCGGGGGAAGACGAAGCGTCCGTAGACAAGCAGATCGCCTCTGCGGGCGGCGCCTCCCACAGCCTTGCCGAGCAGCCCGTGCCCGAGGACACTGAAGCACCAACAACCCGGCGAGATACGCGGCCTGCGGCTCCGGACGCGAGCCAGGAGCCGTCCAGCCATTCTCAGGGACGGGACTCGCGGGTATTCGGGTCACCCCTGGCCCGGAAGCTCGCTAAAGAACTTGGCCTCGACCTGTCATCTCTAACGGGCTCGGGACCCAACAGCAGGATCCTTCGCCGGGACGTCGAGGCCGCCCGCAGACAGCACGCAGCAAGTCCGGAACGCGCCTCCAAGGCGGAAGAACTCCTCCCCGCTGCCCCAACTGCTTCGTCCCAGACTGCCGGCGTGCAAAACTTCCAGGACGAACCTCTCTCAGGCATGCGCAAAGCCATCGCACGGCGGCTCACCGAGTCCAAGACGACCGTTCCCCATTTCTACGTCTCCATCGACGTCGAAATGGACGCACTCCTGGCTTTACGCAAGCAAATTAACCAGGGCTCGCTCCCTGCGGGGCAAAAGGCAACCGTCAACGATCTTGTCCTCAAAGCCCTGGGAGGTGCGCTTGTGGACGTGCCGGCCGCGAACGCGTCATGGCAAGGTGACGCCATCCGCCGCTACTCCACGGTGGATGTCTCCGTGGCCATCGCGACGGCAGACGGCCTGCTGACACCGGTGGTCCGCGGCCTGGAAAACCTCTCCCTCAGCTCCCTGGGCAGAACCATGGGCGACTACAAAGAACGCGCGGGCGCCGGCCGGATCCGGCAACAGGAACTCGAGGGCGGGTCCTTCAGCCTGACGAACCTGGGGATGTACGGGACGCGGGAGTTCTCCGCAATTCTCAACCCGCCCCAAGCCGGGATCCTGGCCGTGGGGGCGGCCGAGCAACGTCCGGTGGTGCGCGACGGCCAGCTGGCAGTTGCCACAGTGATGAGTTGCACCCTCTCCGCGGACCACCGTGTTATCGACGGCGCGGTGGCAGCCCAATTGCTGGCCGCCTTCAAAGCGCGCATTGAGAACCCGCTCAGCATCCTCCTGTAGTCGCATCCCCCACCAAATCCTGTTGCGTAAAGACGCGGCATCCAGCGAAAAGGCTTTATCCATGACTCAATTAACAGCCGAGCAAGGCGAGTTGCCAGGGGACCTGCTGCAGGCATCCCGTAAGTCCGCCGGGCACGTTATTGTTGATACTCTCGCCTCCCACGGCATCAAACGGGCCCATGTGGTGCCGGGTGAGAGCTTCCTGGACGTTCTTGACGGACTCCACGACTCGTCCATCGAAACCATCGTGTGCCGTCATGAAGGTGGCGCCACCTACATGGCCGAGGCTGACGGCAAGATGAACCAGCTGCCCGGCATTGCCATGGTTACCCGTGGGCCCGGCGCCGCCAATGCCCATGTTGGCCTGCACACCGCTTGGCAGGACTCCACCCCCATGGTGCTATTTGTGGGTCTGATCCCCTTCGCCCACCGGGATCGTGAGGCCTTCCAGGAGTTCGACATCAAAGCCTGGTTCGATACAGGCGCCAAACGGGTCATGGTCCTGGATCACGCAGAACGTGCCTCCGAAATTGTCGCTGAAGCCCTCTTCGCGGCAATGAGCGGACGGCCAGGTCCCGTCGTCGTTGGCCTGCCAGAAGACGTTATCCGCCAGCAGATCCCTGCTGAACTCCATCCACCCATCCCGGTCGCCACCGGTGGCATGACCACCGTGGACGCGGCCGCGCTGGCCGATGCCCTGGCCGCATCCAGCAAGCCATTGTTCGTCACCGGCGGAAACGACTGGACGCAGGAAGGCGCCGACCAACTCACGCACTGGCTGGAAAAGCACCACATCCCGGCCGCCGCCGAATGGCGCACCGAAGGCACCATCCCCTTTGATTCGCCCTCCTACGTAGGTCCGATCGGCTACGGCCGGCCCCGCCCCACCTACGATCTGCTGGAAGAAACCGACCTGCTGGTCTTTGTGGGCACGGTCCCTGGAGATGTTATTACCGACGGATTCCTCTGCCGCCAGGACTGGACAAAGAAGAACTTCCTCGTCACGATCGACCCGTCCCTGCGGGGCCGCTCCGGACCCGTCTCCTACCAAATCCTGGCAAAGCCGGACGTCTTTATCCGCGACCTGGCCAAGATCGAACTTCCGGTCAAGGATGAATGGCTGAACTGGACGTCGAAGATGCGCAGCGAACAGGTGGCCTTCGCCGCGCTCCCCCCGGCGACGCCGTCGGCAGGACCGGCGCGGATGGACACCCTGATGGCAAACCTCGTCCCAATCCTCCCCCATGACGCCATGGTCACCCTCGGCGCCGGCGAACACACCAACTGGGCGCACCGCTACTTTCCCACCCAGCGCTATGCCTCGATGATCAGCGCCCGCAACGGCTCCATGGGCTACTCCATCCCCTCCGCCATCGCAGCGTCCCTGGAATACCCCGGCAGGCGCGTAGTGACCATTGCGGGCGACGGGGAATTTCTCATGAACGGCCAGGAACTCGCCACCGCGGCCCAGTACGGCGCCACACCCCTGGTCATCGTGATGGACAACCAGGAATACGGGACCATCCGCACCCACCAGGAACGGCACTACCCCGAACGTGTCTCGGGCACCCAGCTGAAGAACCCGGAGTTCGCGCTCATGGCACAGGCCTTCGGCGGCTTCGGGGTCAAGGTGGAACGCGACGCCGACATTCCTGCCGCCATCGCAGCAGCGCTTCACGCAATCGATGAAGACCGAACGTTTGCACTCATCCACCTAGTGGTTGAACAGAGGGTTAAAGCCTACTGATCCACCCCGACCAACCCCCGGCCCGCACCGGTGCTTGAGCCCGAAACCGGGCACCGGCGATTGAGCCTGCTGAAACCCCTACAACTGTTAAGGACTTCCCTTTATGACTGTCTCCACAATGTCCCCTGCCATTTCACCCGAGCGGGAGGCTTCTCTTCTTGCTTCCGTCCCGACCGGCCTTCTGATTGGCGGGCAGTGGCGGGAGGCGTCCGACGGCGGCACGTTCGATGTGCACGATCCCGCCACCGGGGAGGTGCTCGCCACCCTCGCCTCCGCCACTAGCGAGGACGCCATCGCCGCGCTCGACGCGGCCGATGCCGTCCAAGCGTCCTGGGCGCGGACCGCGCCCCGCGTGCGGGCCGAGATCCTCCGCCGGGCCTTTGACCTGGTCACCGAACGGGCCGAGGACTTCGCCCTGCTGATGACCCTGGAAATGGGTAAACCCCTGGCCGAAGCCCGCGGCGAAGTGACCTACGGTGCCGAGTTCCTGCGCTGGTTCTCCGAAGAAACCGTCCGTGACTACGGCCGCTACCTCACCACCCCCGAGGGCAAAAACAAGATCCTGGTCCAGCACAAACCGGTCGGCCCCTGCCTGCTGATCACTCCGTGGAACTTCCCGCTGGCGATGGCCACCCGCAAGGTCGCGCCCGCCCTCGCAGCGGGCTGCACCATGGTCCTCAAACCCGCCAAACTCACCCCGCTCACCGCGCAGTACTTCGCGCAGACCATGCTCGACGCAGGCCTGCCCCCAGGTGTCCTTAACGTCGTCGCCTCCTCCAGCGCCTCCGGGATTTCCGGGCCGCTGTTGAAGGATTCCCGGCTGCGGAAGGTTTCCTTCACCGGCTCCACCCCCGTCGGCAAGCGCTTGATGGCAGACGCCGCGCAGAACGTGCTCCGCACCTCCATGGAACTGGGCGGGAACGCCCCCTTCATCGTCTTCGAAGACGCCGACCTCGACAAAGCCGTCGAAGGGGCCATGGCTGCCAAGATGCGGAACATGGGCGAAGCATGCACCGCCGCCAACCGATTCCTCGTCCACGAAAGCGTCGCCGCCGAGTTCACCACCAAGTTCGCCGCAGCGATGGGCGCCCTGACCACCGGCCATGGCACCGACCCCGCCACCCAGGTCGGCCCGCTCATCGACGCCGGCGCCCGCGACGACGTGCACGCCCTGGTGGCTGCCGCCGTCGACGCCGGAGCAACAGCCGTCACCGGCGGTGCCCCCGTGGACGGGCCCGGCTACTTCTACCAACCCACCGTCCTTGCCGATGTGCCCAACGACGCAGCCATCCTGGGCCAGGAAATCTTCGGCCCCGTAGCACCCGTCACCACCTTCACCACGGAGGACGACGCCATCAAACTGGAAAACGCCTCCGAATACGGCCTCGCGTCCTACCTCTACAGCCGCGACTTCAACCGTCTCCTGCGCGTGGCCGAACAGATCGAGTTCGGCATGGTCGGCTTCAACGCCGGCGTCATCTCCAACGCCGCAGCACCCTTCGGCGGCGTCAAACAATCCGGACTCGGCCGCGAAGGCGGAACCGAAGGCATCGCCGAATACACCACCACCCA
>NZ_JARHXQ010000020.1:0-11956 GCF_029222765.1 Arthrobacter sp. Cr_A7
AATCCACTCAACCCCAGAAGGCCCCCACCCCCGTCGTAGTACACGGACACACAGCGCAACGTTGCAGCCGCCACACGTAACCTGTTTAGATGCCTCGTTTTGCGCTTGATATTGAGTCCGTGCCCCGCCCTGCCCGTTCGCAGGAACTGCTGGACGCCGTGAACCACCGGGTGGTTATTGCTGACGGCGCGATGGGCACCATGCTGCAGGGCCGGGATTTGTCGCTCGAAACAGACTTCCAAGGCCTCGAAGGCTGCAACGAGATCCTCAACGACACCCGCCCGGATGTCCTCGCCGACATTCACGACGCGTACTTCGCCACAGGCATCGACGCCGTCGAAACCAACACCTTCGGCGCCAACTGGTCCAACCTCTCCGACTACGGCATCGACGACCGCATCGAAGAGCTCGCCCGCAAGGGCGCACAGATCGCCCGTGAACGCGCCGAGGCGGCAGAAAAAACAGACGGCCGCATGCGCTGGGTCCTCGGCTCCATGGGCCCGGGCACAAAGCTCCCCAGCCTCGGTCACACCACCTACGACTACCTCAAGCAGACCTTCGCCCTGCAGGCAGAGGGCCTCATTGACGGGGGAGCGGACGCCTTCCTCATCGAAACCAGCCAGGACCTCCTGCAGACCAAAGCTGCGGTCAACGGCTGCAAGCAGGCCATCGTCTCCCGCGGCATCCGGCTCCCCATCTTCGTCGAGGTCACCGTCGAAACCACCGGAACCATGCTCATGGGCTCCGAAATCGGCGCCGCGCTCACCGCCCTCGAGCCGCTCGGCGTCGACGCCATCGGCCTGAACTGCGCCACCGGCCCGGACGAGATGAGCGAGCACCTCCGCCACCTCTCCAAGCAGTCCTCCGTGGCCATCGCCTGCATGCCCAACGCCGGCTTGCCCGTCCTCGGCCCCAACGGCGCGCACTACCCGCTCTCACCCACCGAGCTCGCCACCGCCCACGAGCAGTTCGTGCGCGAATTTGGTCTGGGCCTGGTGGGCGGCTGCTGCGGTACGACGCCGGAGCACATGGCCGCCGTCGTCGAACGTCTTGCGCCCTTCCGCACCGCAGCCCCCGTCAGCACGGAGACGAAAGCCACCAACGGCGGCGCCGCCCGCACCCCCACCGAGCGCGAAGCAGGCATCGCCTCTCTCTACCACCACGTGCCGTTCGACCAGGATTCCGCCTACCTCGCCATCGGTGAGCGCACCAACGCCAACGGTTCCAAGGCGTTCCGCCAGGCGATGCTCGAAGAACGCTGGGACGACTGCGTGGACATCGCCCGCGAGCAGGTCCGCGTCGGCGCGCACCTGCTGGACGTCTGCATCGACTACGTGGGGCGCGACGGCGTCGCTGACATTAAGGAGGTCGTCTCGCGTTTCGCGTCGGCCTCCACCCTCCCGCTCGTCATCGACTCCACCGAACCGCCCGTGCTGCAGGCCGGGCTGGAACTCATCGGCGGCCGCCCGGTGGTCAACTCCGTCAACTACGAGGATGGCGACGGCCCGAACAGCCGCTTCGCGCGCATCATGCCGCTCGTGAAGGAACACGGCACCGCCGTGATCGCCCTGACCATCGACGAACAGGGCCAGGCCCGCACAACCGAAGGCAAGGTGGCCATCGCCTCCCGCCTCGTCGACGCCCTGGTGGGCGAATGGGGGATGCGCGTCGAGGACATCATCGTCGACGCCCTGACCTTCCCCATCGCCACCGGCCAGGAGGAAACCCGCCGGGACGGCATCGAAACCATCGAGGCCATCCGCCAGATCACCGCGAAGTACCCCGGCATCAACACCACGCTCGGCGTCTCCAACGTGTCCTTCGGCCTGAACCCCGCAGCGCGCGTCGTCCTGAACTCGGTGTTCCTGCACGAGGCCGCGCAGGCCGGCCTGACCAGCGGCATCATTGACGCCGCCAAGATCGTGCCGCTCGCCTCCCTGCCGGAAGAGCAGCGCAAGGTGGCCCTGGACCTCGTCTGGGACCGCCGCGAATACGACGCCGACGGCAACACCACCTACGATCCTCTCGCCATCATGCTGGACATGTTCGCCGGCGTCGACACCGCAGCGCTCAAGGACCAGCGCGCCGCGGAACTCGCGGCGCTGCCCACGGGCCAGCGCCTGGAGCGGCGCATCATCGACGGCGAAGGCAAGGGCCTCGAGGAGGACCTGGACCTGGCGCGCAGCGAGGGCCTGACCCCGCTCGGCATCATCAACGACCACCTGCTCGAAGGCATGAAGGTGGTGGGCGAGCGCTTCGGCGCCGGCGAGATGCAGCTGCCGTTCGTGCTGCAGTCCGCCGAGGTGATGAAGAACGCCGTCGCGCTGCTCGAGCCGCACATGGAGAAGTCGGATTCCTCGGGCAAGGGCACCATGGTGATCGCCACCGTGCGCGGCGACGTGCATGACATCGGCAAGAACCTGGTGGACATCATCCTCACCAACAACGGCTACAACGTCATCAATATCGGCATCAAGCAGGGCATCGCCGAGATCCTGGCCGCGGCGGAGGAGCACAACGCCGACGTGATCGGCATGTCCGGGCTGCTCGTGAAGTCCACCGTGGTGATGAAAGAAAACCTCGCCGAGCTGCAGTCCCGCGGCCTGGCGAAGAAGTGGCCCATCATCCTGGGCGGCGCGGCCCTGACCCGCGCCTACGTGGAGCAGGACCTGGCCGAGCAGTTTGACGGCGTGGTCCGGTACGCCAAGGACGCCTTCGAGGGCCTCGCCCTCATGGAACCGCTGGTGCGCGTCGCCCGCGGCGAGTCGCCGGACGACGTCGGCCTGCCGCCGCTGAAGAAGCGCATCCACAAGGGCGGTGCGAAGTTCACGGTGACCGAGCCCGAGGCAATGCCCGGCCGGTCCGACGTCGCCTCCGACAACCCCGTCCCTGCGCCGCCGTTCTGGGGCACGCGCATTGTGCGCGGCGTGGCACTTCACGACTACGCGGCCTTGCTCGACGAGCGCGCCACGTTCATGGGGCAGTGGGGGCTCAAGCCCGGCCGCGGCGAGGACGGTGCCTCCTACGAGGAACTGGTGGAACGCGAGGGCCGGCCGCGCCTGCGCTACTGGCTGGACCGCATCCTCGCCGAGGGAATGCTGGACGCGTCCGTCGCCTACGGCTACTTCCCGGTGGTCTCCGAGGGGGAACAGGTGGTGGTGCTGCACCACGGCGAGGATCACGACGGCGTCCTGGGCACCGCAGGCCTGCTCGCCCCCGACGGCGGTTCAGGCGGTCCGATCGGCACCGACCGGCTGCGGTTCGACTTCCCGCGCCAGCGCCGCGACCGGCACCTGTGCCTGGCCGACTTCGTGAAGTCTCGCGAGTCCGGGCAGATCGACGTGCTGCCCGTGCAGCTGGTCACCGCAGGCTCGAAGATCGAGGAGTTCACGTCCAAGATGTTCGCAGCCAACCAGTACCGCGACTACTACGAGCTCAACGGCCTGGTCATGCAGCTCACCGAGGCGCTGGCGGAGTTCTGGCATGCGCGGATCCGCAAGGAGCTGGGCTTCGCGGCCGAGGAGCCGAAGGACACGGCAGGGTATTTCAAGCTCGACTACCGCGGTGCACGGTTCTCGCTCGGCTACCCCGCGTGCCCGGACATGGAGGACCGCCGCAAGGTGACGGAGCTGCTGAAGCCCGAGCGGATGGGCGTTGTTTTGAGCGATGAGCTGATGCTGCACCCCGAACAGTCCACCGACGCGTTCGTGTTCCACCACCCGGAGGCGAAGTACTTCAAGGTGTGAGCTGGTCATCTCTGCGCCCGAGTGCGGGTTAGTCCTTGTTTTTGCCGCCCCCGTGATCTTTCGGCTTGCCGGCCTTGGACTTTTCGTTGTCGAGGCCTCCACCTGTGGTGGTTTGTTCTTCGTTCGTGGTTTGGTCCTGTTGCTCCCCCGGAGGGGTATCACCTGCCTGTGCGCCGGCGGGGATTTCCACGGTAATGACGGGCGCGGGTAGGGGATGGGAAACAGGAACGGGGTCTGCAGTTGTGACCGGCACAGGGCCGGGGGCTGCGGGGACTGCGTCAGCGGTCGGTCCGGCAGAAGCGGTGATGAGTGTTTGCAGATCGTTGCGGACCAGGCGGATGGCCTCGGTGATGCTCCGGTATTTTTCGAGCGTCACCCCGCTCCTGACTGCTTCATCACTTACAGCCTTTTGCAGCCGGTCCAATTGGGTGAGGGCAGTTTGAAGATCACCTTTGATCACCGCCTGGCGCACCTGGTTGAGTGTGGACTGGAAAGCAGGGGAGGGCTTGAGGGCGGTTTCGAGCTGGTCAAGGTGAAAATCGACTGGGTTGTTTTGCACCGGTACTGCCGGCCCGGCAGGTGAAGCTGACTGGACCGTGCCCTCACCGCCAAGGGTTGCAGCTGTGCCTCCGGCGAGGAGGACCGCCGCGATGGACGCGGCTAGAGCAGCCCGGGCGCGCTTTCCGGGTTTTCGCAACTGCCGGGCAGCAACGGTTGGCGGATGCGGCGGCAACGGCGGGGGCACGGGAGTCGTTGTACTCCTGACGTTCCGCTCCGTAGGTTCGATGTCAGCAGCTGTCACGGAGGCGGCGTGCGTGTCGACCTGCAGGGCCAGTCGCTGCAGTGTGTTCGCTGCTTCTGCCGCGGTTGGCCGGTCGGCGGGTTGCCGGGCAGTCATCGCAGTTAGCAGGGCCTTCCAGCCTGCGCCAACACTGTCGGGGATGACGGGGCTCCTCTGGAGCCGCGCCACGCCCGATTCGATTTGGTTGCCAGGGAACTCAACCTGGCGTGTGAAGCATTCCAGCAGTACCAGACCCAGGGAATAGACGTCGCTTGCACCGTTCAAAGCCTCGCCGAGAGCCTGCTCTGGGCTTAGGTACGCGGCAGTGCCGACCATGCGGCCTGGCCCCGTAAGGTGGTCCTCCTCCATCATCCGGGCGATTCCGAAATCGGCGAGCTTGGCCCGCCAGTGCGTATAGGGCTGGCCGGGCCGGGGGTTGTAGAGAAGCACGTTCCCCGGTTTGAGGTCCCGATGGATCACGCCGCGGCTGTGGACGTAGTCCAGGGCAGCTGCCAGATCCGAGCCCACCTTGGCGATCTCGGCGGGGTCCATGGGCCCGTCCCGCAGATGACGGCGGAGGTCAGGGCCGGGCACGTACTCCATCACCACGAAGCTCCGCTCCGTGTCCGGATCGGTGCCGGCGTCGAACAAAGTCACCAGGGACGGATGGATCAGGGAGGCAAGGATCCGAATCTCAGCGTCCTGGCGGGCCAGCAACTCGGGCTCGCCGCCCTCCTTGGAGAAGACCTTAAGCGCCACTTCCCGGCCCAGGGCTTCATCCAGCGCCCGGTACACGCCTGCGGCGGCGCCGCGGCCGACCAGCTCCTGAAGCCGATATCGCCGGCAGAAAAGTTGGCCGGTTACCGCCGACCTCTGTACTTCCGTCATGCGAGCTCCCGTAGGCGTTTCTGGCCGTTCTTATCCGGCCGGGTATTTGCTTTCGCTGCTCCGCTCGGTGCGGAGACAACAAAAGGCGCACCCCGTTCGCTGAGTGCGCCCCTCGTTGCAGGCTGGTCAATCCTTCTTGAAAGCGTCCTTGACCTTCTCGCCGGCCTGCTTCAAATCACCTTTGGCCTGGTCGGCCTGGCCCTCGGTCCGCAGGCTCTCATCACCCGTGGCCGCGCCTGCCGCTTCCTTGCCCTTGCCGCCGGCTTTCTCGGCAGCGTTTTCGATCTTGTCGCCCAATCCCATGGTGTTTCCTCCTCTGGTTGGCAGCCGTTCGCATTCGGCTACAAACATAATAAGCATGCTGAGGATCCTGTTTTCAAGTGCCTGTCCGGTTCTTGACCATTCGGGAACGTAAGCGGTGCGACGTGCCGGGCTGCCGTGGAGCCCTGCACTAGAGCAATTATTCGCATCAGATACGCACGGCTTTCCGGCCACGGAGCCGTCGCGTTCATCGGGTTTCGGGTGTTCCTCAGACCTTGAGCTGAAGCCGGTCCCTGGCCTGGGTGGAGGAAGCCTTCGCGGCTTGGCTGCCCATGCTGGAGACCGGCTTAACCCGCCTGAATGCGGCCAGAATTGCCCGGCCCACCACAACGATTCCGATGATCGTGGTGACCGCACGCAGGGTGTCCCAGCCCGCCGTCGACGTCACCAATGAGTAGAGCAGGAAGCTGCTGAGGTTGGTAGCCAGCGGCGCCCCCGGTTCATAGGAGATGCCGGTGCCGGCACCCACCGCGAAGGGCCAGAACCACAGGTTGGTCAGCAGGCCGAACAGGTAGGACGCCACGGCGCCGTAGCCGCACAGCATCCACAGCTCCGCTTTGCCCCGCACCCGTCGCGGGAGCAGGCCTGCACCGGCGCCCACCCACGCGCACGCGAAGATTTGGAACGGCGTCCACGGCCCAACGCCGCCCCACAAAACGCTGGAGACGGCGATCGTGGCGGCCCCGAGCAGCAGACCGAAGCGGGCACCAAACGCCCGGCCGGCCAGGATCAACAGGATAAAGACCGCCTCCACGCCCCCGACGCCGGTGCTCGCCACCCGCACCGCGGAACCTACTGCGGCCAGGACGCCGAGCAGCGCCACGGTGTGTGCCGAGCGGACGGAACCGTCCAGGGACACGACGACGGCGACCGCGGCTAACGGCGCGATGGCCAGCGCCGCGTAGGGGAGGGCTGCGGCGGCGTCCTGGGGGAGGGCCGCGGCGAGCAGCGGCCAGCAGAAGGCGCCGAGGGCCAGAATGTTTGCGGCCGCGAGGACTGCGAGTTCGACGCCGCGCGGCAACCGGATGCGGTGATGTTTATGCAGGGCCTGGGAATCTGCTTGTTTGTCGACTCTTGGCTTGGGTCCGGCACCTGTTAGCTGGAGATCCGGAGGGGACGGCTCAGGTGCGGTGGCGGCCAACGAAGAGGGTACGACGCCGTCACGCATCGGAAGGACCCGGGCGCCGAGGCCCTGGGCGAAGTCGAGGTCGTGCGTGGCGATCAGGACGGCCGTGCCAGCGTCCGCTGCTGCCCGCAGCGCCGCCGAAACTGCTGTGCGCGCGGCCGGATCGAGTCCGCGGGTGGGCTCATCGATCAGCAGGACCTGGGGGGCGTCCATGGTCTGCAGCGCGATGGCAAGGATCCTGCGCTCTCCGGCGGAAAGGTCCCGGGGATGTTCGTGGCCAATGGGAATGCTGACGTCGCCCCGCAGACGGGCAAGGCGTGCAGCTGCAGAACCCGGCTCAGATTGTCCACCGTTCTTTCGGCGCGTCAGGCGCCGCTCGGCCGCGCGGAGCTCTCCTGCGACCGTATCCCTGGTAAAGAGGTCGTCCGAGGCGTCCGGCACCAGGGCGACGCGGCCGCCGTCGACCGTTCCGCCGTCGTACGTTTGCAGACCGCCTGTACCGTCGCCCGCCGTGCCCTCGCCGAGGGCGAGCGCCACCAGGAGGGACGACTTCCCGGCCCCGTTTGGCCCCACCAGGGCCACCACTTCACCGTGGTGCAGGGTCAGGGATGCGTCGCGCACGAGCGGCTGGCCCTTGCGGTACACCGCAAGGTTTGTCGCCATCAGTACAGGCGCGAGGTCCGTTGGCTGTGCCGGCTCCGGCCGTGCCTCGGAAGGATACGAAGGCGCGGGCGCTGCAGCCGGAACCAGGGCGCCGTCCCTGATGGTCCACCAGAAATCAGCCACCGGTAGGAGTGCTTCCGCGCGGTGTTCGGCCACGATGACGCAGACCCCGGCGTCGCGGGCGAGGGCGTGAAGCACGGCAATGACGCGTCCGCGGGCGGCGGTGTCGAGGTCGGCCAGGGGCTCATCCACGAGCAGCAGGGCCGGATGATCCACCACGGCAGCGGCGATGGCGACGAGTGTTGCCTCACCGGCTGAGAGGGTGCTGAGATTCCGGTCCAGCAGATCCGTCACCCCGATACGCCCGGCGACCTCCAGCACGCGGGCCTTGGCGGGAGCGGATGGCACGCCGCGCAGCTCAAGGGCGAGGGAGATCTCGTCCCGGACGCGGGTGCTGGCGAACGCAGCGCGGGGATTCTGCAGAACAACGCCGATGTGGCGGGCAGTATCGCGCGGCGGCGTGGCGGCACGGTCCGTTCCGCCGACGCTGACGGTGCCGGAAATTTCCCCGCCGTCAACGTGGGAGAGGAGGCCGGCGATGCCCCGCAGGATGGTGGATTTTCCCGAGCCCGTTGGCCCGGTAATGACTGCAATCGATCCGGTTGACGGCTTGAATTCCGCCACAGCCACCTGGGCGTTGCCAATGCGGAACTGTGCGTCCCGGATGAGGACCGGCGCTTCGGTACTTCTACTGGGTCGGTGCGCCGCCCGGCTCCCGAAGCCCCGCAGCTCCAGGGCGGCGGCAACCCGGCCGGCGTGCTCAAGGGTGCGCTCGAGCACGGGCACCAGGGCGCGGGGCCCGAACTTTTCGCCCCGCAAGCGGAAGGCCAGGCGTACGGAGGCAACGGCGTCGGCCAGTGCCGGAAGCGCCGCCCACGCCACCACAAGCGTCCGCGCCAAACCCTGCACGGGGCCACGCCGGGCCAGGTGCACGAAGCCGCGCGCCACATCCACGAAAGCGTTGAGCAGGCCGAACCCGAGGATGACTCCGGCGATAGGCAGGGCGGACAGGACCGCCTCCCACAGCCCGGATCCCGTGACGGGGCCGAGGAGGACTACATGGGCGTACGGGGCAGGCAGCCGGATTGCGGGCAGGTCCAGAAGGAGCGGCCCGCCAAGTGCCGTCCCGTGGAAAAGGATGCGGTAGATGACCCGCGCCGCGACGAAGATGGCGGCCAGGGCCGCCGCGGCGCGTAACGGCGCGGGTCGGAAGGTCATGCCTTGGGGGCGGCCGGTTCGCCGTCGACCGTGTAGAGCAGTTCCAGGCTCTCGCCGGGGCTCACTTTCAGGGTGGCGTGGCCTTCCTGGGCATAGGCCCAGTCACCGGAGGCGGGCTTCACCCAGAGGGACCAGTAGGCGAAGGCGGCGGGCATCCCCTTGCATTCTTCACGGTACGTGCCGGCCTTGTGGGTAATGTCGAAGTCCGCGGCGGGGACACCGTTCACGCGGCAGACCAGTTCGGTGGGGTACTGCTCGGTGCCCTCGGTTTTCACGTCAGCCTTGTCGAGAATCTCGGAAGCGACGGTGGGCTCGTCCACATCCACGCAAACGGAGGTGTCGGCGGCATCCTGCTTGAGGGCGCCCGAATCCACGATGACCTTCACGCCTTCGCAGGGTCCGGCGTCGGCGCTGGCTGAGGCCGCTGCGGTGGAAGCCGGTGCAGAGGTGGTTGGCTGGGTGGCGGCCGGCGAGGAGCAGGCGGCGAGGGAAAACAGGAGACCGGCGGCGGCGAGCGAGCTCGCGGCGGCGGTGCGCATCTTAGTCAAAGTCACCTGTCAAGGGTAGGCCGTTGCCCGTCCGGAGCGGGATGCCGTCGCGTTGTGTGACGTCAGGTCTTCGCCGAACGCACCTGACAGGCCGGGTATTTCACGGTTACTGTCAAGAGATGCACCCGGCGACGCAAAAGCTGGCCCCGGCTGATGAGGCGAACCTGGTGCTCGACCACGCGGGCCAGGTCAACGTGTTCCTGGCCGCCTGTCTCCTCGGGCCGGGCGGTTTCCTGGCTCCTGACGGCACCCCGGACATTGCAGAGCTGCGGGCGGTCCTCCGCGAGCGGATTGCGGAGTTGCCGGCGTTGCGCAAAAGAACTGTCCAGGTGGGCGGCCGATATCACTGGATTGAATCGGAGCCCGACGTCGAGCGCCATATCCGCCTCGGAGACCCCGTCCATGGTCTTGGGGAGTTTCAGGACAAATGCGCGGAGCTGATGAGCCAGCCGCTCGCAAGGGACCGTCCGTTGTGGGAGATCCTGCTGCTACCGGGTGCTACAGACAGGGAACTCGGCGTCGTGCTGCGGATCCATCACGCGGTGGCCGACGGGATGACCGCGGCAGTGATCGTGCAGCAGCTCTTCGATCCCGCCGAACCGGGGGAGGAGGCGGGGAATGAGCCGCATAGCCGAGGGCCGGCGGAGGCCCCGCAGCACCGCCCGCGCAGGGATCCACGCCGAACCCTGCGCCGGGTTAGGGCCGGCCTGCGCCGCATCGGAAAAACCGTGTGGGGCCATGGCGTGGGCGGCACGGTGCTGCTCGGTGAGCGCAGCGGGTACCGCGGCGTCGCTTTCCTGCAGGCAGAAATCGCAGCCCTCGAGACGGCGGGGCGTCCGCGGGGTGCCACGGTAAACGATGCATTGCTCGCCGCAACGGCGTCCGGCTTCCGGGCGGTCTTGATGGCTGCCGGCGAGGCGGTTCCCGATGTGCTGCCGGTGTCGGAGCCGGTGGCGCTGCGCCGCATCGGGACTGCCGGGAACCAGGTGGGAGTCATGCTTGTGCAGCTGCCACTCGGCGAGCCCGACCCCGACGAGCGGCTGCGGCTCATAGCCGAGCAGACCCGTAAGGAGAAGCCGCAGGCAAGGGACCAGGGCACCCTGGAGTTTATGCGCGGCCCAGTTGGCGCGCGCATCATGGACCACCTCGCCCGGCGGCAGCATCTGGTTGCCGGATTCGTCACCAACGTGCCGGGACCGGAAGGAATGTTCCGTCTCGCTGGGGCTCCGGTCGTCGCGCTTTGGCCGGTTGCGGTTCTCGCCGGCAACGTGCGGCTCGGCGTCGCGGCGGTCTCCTACGCCGGCAACCTGTGCTGCGGCATCCACTTCGACGCGTCGGCCGTGAGGGGCGACGTGTTCGCGCAGGCCATGAGGGAGGAGATGGCACGTCTGGGAAAGTGAATTTAGTGGTGCGACCTGCCCTAAAAAGCCTGGCAGCACTATGCCCGTTTGAGCGGATAGTTCTCTAGAGATGGAGCTCCATAAAAACGCTGTTGGGATCCAGGGTGTAACCGGCAAACGGCGGGCACTCGGTGAAGCCGTGCCGGGCATACAGCCGCCGCGCGGGGGCGAAGTAGTCCTCGGTTCCCGTCTCGAGGTAGACGCGCTGAAGCTTTCGGGCGCGGGCGTCGTCGAGGATGTGCCGGAGCATCAAGGTAGCTACGCCCCGGCCACGTGCGCTGGTTGTGGTGCGCATGGACTTGATCTCGCCGTGCATGGCCGGCCCGGACGGGGAATCCAGGAGCTTGAGCGCGCCACACCCCAGCAGATCCCCGTTCTCGCGGGCCGTCCAGAACGTGATGGACGGTACGGACAGGGCGGAGTGGTCCAGGGCGTGGACGCTTTCGGCCGGTGAGGTGGCGTACATGTCCGCCAGGTGTTCGCTGAGGAGTTGGTGGACGTCGGCGCGTGCGGGGTCGTCCCGGTCAATGGAAATCATCGGCTCAAATCTACCGGCTGGCGCCGTCAATTCGTCCCTTTCGACCTGCAATTTTAGGGTCTGGACCCCGGTAGCGGCCGGATTTATGGTGAAAGTGTGGCGGCTGCCTGACTGGCAGGATTGCCAGTGCTGCCGGTCCGCTGTTGCGGCCGTCCGTCATGAGGAGCAAGCAGATGGAACACGTTGAAGAGACCGTTGAAGTCGATGTCCCGGTGCGGACCGCGTACAACCAGTGGACCCAGTTCGAATCCTTTCCGCAGTTCATGTCCGGCGTGGAATCCGTAACCCAGCTGACCGACACCACTAACCACTGGGTAACCAAAGTGGGTGGCGTGCAGCGGGAATTCGATACTGAGATCGTTGACCAGGAGCCTGACGACCGGATCGCCTGGCGCAGCACCGACGGCAAATCCCATGCCGGCATCATCAGGTTCACGCCGGTGGATGCCAGCCACACGAAGGTCAGGGTCCATTTCGAATGGGCGCCGGAAACCGTCACTGAAAAGGCGGGCGCGGCACTGAAGATCGACGAGATGCAGGTGAAGGCGGACATGCGTAAGTTCAAGGCCTTCATCGAATCGCGCGGTACCGAAACCGGCGGCTGGCGCGGCGAAATCAAGGACAGCGGCCCCACCGGGCAGTTCTAGGAGTGCCACGGGGACCAACT
>NZ_JARHXQ010000210.1:0-29255 GCF_029222765.1 Arthrobacter sp. Cr_A7
GCAGGCGCGGGGCGTGAAACCATACGGATCATGGCCCAGAAGATTGCGTACCAGGGTGAGCCCGGCGCCAACTCCAATATCGCGTGCAAGCAGATGTTCCCCGAGCTGGAAAGCGTCCCGTGCGCCAGCTTTGAGGACGCCTTCGAACTGGTGGCCAGCGGCGAGGCGGACCTGGCCATGATCCCCATCGAGAACTCGATTGCGGGCCGCGTGGCGGACATCCACATCCTGCTGCCACAGTCCAACCTGCAGATCGTGGGCGAGTTCTTCCTGCCCATCCACTTCGACCTGCTGGGCATCCCCGGCAGCACCATTGCGGACGCCACCGAGGTGCACAGCCACATCCACGCTTTGGGCCAGTGCCGGAAGCTGATCCGCGAGCATGGGCTCAAGCCGGTCATTGCCGGGGACACCGCAGGCTCGGCCCGGGAAGTGAGCGAATGGAACGATCCCCGGAAACTCTCCCTCGCTCCCCCGCTGGCTGCCCAGATCTACGGCCTGGAAGTGCTTGCTTCACGGGTTGAGGACGACCCCTCCAACACCACCCGCTTTGTGGTTTTGGCCCGCGAAAAGGAACTGCCGGCCCGGGACGAACTTCCCGGACCGGCAGTCACCAGCTTTGTGTTCCGCGTCCGCAACGTCCCCTCCGCCCTGTACAAGGCGCTGGGCGGCTTCGCGACCAACGGCGTGAACATGACGCGGCTGGAAAGCTACATGGTAGGGAACGAATTCGCTGCCACCATGTTCATGGCGGACGTCGAAGGCCACCCCGAGGACCTGCCGCTGAAGCTGGCCCTCGAGGAACTGGACTTCTTTACCACCGAGGTGCGGATCCTCGGCGTGTACGCAGCCGCGGAGTACCGGACGGCTCAGACAGCGGCGGCCTGACGCGGCTTCGCCAGCGGCGTTTTCAGGAACTGGGCGCAGAACGCGCCGAGTTCGGCCGTCGCCGTCAGCGGCAGGACGTTGGCCACGTACTGGTCCGGGCGGACCACCACCACCACGCCGTTGCGGTCCAGGCCGCGCAGCTCAAAGATGTCCGCGGACGGATCGGTGGCGTACACCTTCTCGTAATCGGTCAGTTTGAACGGGCCCACCTGCGGTTTGAAGACGGCGGGAACCTGTCCGATGTCCACGGCCGTGTGCGGCTGCTGGTAGATCACCTTCACGTCGAACCAGGCGTCGGGGTCAGCGCCCGACGGCGTTGCGGCCAGCGGTGAGTCCGGCGAGTTGGCGATCCACTCGGCGAAGTCCGCCACACCTGATTGCCCGCCTGCCGGTGCGGCGTCTGCGAAGACGTAGATGCGCCAGCGGCCGTCGGCTGTGGCGTGGTGGCCGAGGTGGAGCGGGTTGGTATCACCGACGCGCACGACGGGCGCGGACTTGAAGCGCTTGCCCACCGGGAAGCCGGTGGCCAGGCCCTGGTGCTTGGCGGGTGCCACCAGCATGGACGGCGCATATTCGGTCATGAAGCCGGCCGGGAATTCGGCAGTGCGCACGTAGAAGTCCTCGAGGTCCGAGGGGTTTTCGAACTCCTCGGGCTTCTTGGCCATCATGGTGGACCATTCCTTGTCGAAGTCGATCAGGTTCTTGGCCACCACCTGGCGCTCCGCCGAGTAGGTGGACAACAGGCTCTCCGGGCTGCGGCCTTCGAGGACGTGCCCCAGTTTCCAGGCGATGTTGAAGCCGTCCTGCATGGACACGTTCATGCCCTGGCCGGCTTTTGCGCTGTGGGTATGGCAGGCGTCGCCGGTAATGAAGACGCGCGGCGTGCGGGTGCCGCGGTCCTCCGGCAGGACGTCGTCGAACCTGTCTGTAAGCCGGTGCCCCACCTCGTAGACGCTGTGCCACGCCACGTTCCGCACGTCCAGGGTGTAGGGGTGGAGGATCTCGTTGGCTTTGTCGATGATCTGTTCGATGCTGGTGTTGCGCACGGCGTGGTGCGTGGCCGGGTCCACCTCGCCAAGGTCCACATACATGCGGAACAGGTGGCCGCCTTCCCGGGGGATCAGCAGGATGCTGCCTTTTTCGCCCTGGATGGCGCATTTGGTGCGGATATCGGGGAAGTCGGTCACGGCGAGGGTGTCCATCACGCCCCAGGCGTGGTTGGCCTGGTCGCCGGCGAGGGTGCAGCCGATTGCCGCGCGCACTTTGCTCCTGGCGCCGTCGGCCCCCACCACGTACTTGGCGCGGACAACCCGCTCCCGGCCTTCGTTTGGGCCCGCGGTGTGGAGCAGCGTCACGGCCACGGGGTACTCGCCCTGCTCCGTAACCTCCAGGCCCTGGAACTCGTAGCCGTAGTCGGGCTTCAGGCGCGTAGGCGAGTTGGCCGCGAATTCGGCGAAGTAGTCCAGCACGCGGGCCTGGTTGACGATGAGGTGCGGGAACTCGCTGATGCCCATCTCATCATCCACGGCGCGGGCCGTCCGGATGATGTTCGAGCGGTTGGCGGGGTCCGGCTTCCAGAACGCCATCTCGGTGATCCTGTATGCCTCCGCGATGATCCGTTCGGCAAAACCGAAGGCCTGGAAAGTCTCGACGCTGCGCGCCTGGATACCGTCGGCCTGGCCGATCGCGAGCCGTCCGGGACGGCGCTCAATGATGCGTGCGGTGACATTCGGGAACATGGACAGCTGCGCGGCGGCGAGCATTCCCGCAGGACCTGTGCCGACGATCAGCACGTCAACCTCGTCCGGAAGTTCATCGGGGCGGTTGAGTCCGACGCCGGCGGCCGGCTTTACCCGCGGGTCTCCGGATACGTAACCGTGATGGTGAAACTGCACGGGATGTCCTCACTTCGTTGTGTGGCTGGGAAAGCCAAGAGGTGTTCGATAATAGAACTGAGGTTTCCATATGAGAAAACCTGCTGTTGGAGCATCACTGTACGCCACCTGTGATGCAGACGACAAGAGCGCCGGAAAAGGCCGAAATGCAGGGCTTGACAACTGCCGGGTATCGAGCGAAAGTGATCGTATACGATTTCGTACCTGATAAGGGAGACAGTTTTGGAGCAGGTCAACGGCGACACCCTGGCTGCGGCACGCAAGGTGATCGCGGTGCACATCAACTACCCAAGCCGTGCTGCCCAGCGGGGACGCACCCCGGCGCAGCCCTCCTACTTCCTCAAGCCGTCGTCGTCGCTCTCCCTGACGGGGAGCGCCGTCGAACGCCCCGCGGGCTGCGAACTGCTGGGCTATGAGGGCGAGATTGCGCTGGTCATCGGCAAGGCCGCACGCCGGGTGGGTATCGATGACGCCTGGAGCCACGTTGCCGCCGTCACCGCCAGCAATGACCTCGGCGTCTACGACCTGCGCTACGCGGACAAGGGATCAAACCTTCGGTCCAAGGGCGGTGACGGCTTCACGCCGGTGGGCCCGGCACTCATCCCGGCAGACGCCGTCGACCCCACCCAGCTGCGCATCCGCACTTGGCATAACGGCCAGCTGGTCCAGGACGACACCACGGAAGACCTGCTCTTCCCGTTCGCCCGGCTGGTGGCGGACCTGTCCCAGCTCCTGACGCTCGAAGAGGGTGACATCATCCTTACCGGCACCCCCGCCGGCGCGTCCGTCGCCAAACCCGGCGACGTCCTCGAAGTGGAAGTCTCCGCCGGCGGCCTCACCACGGGTCGCCTGGTCACCCGTGTGGAGGAAGGCACGACGCCGTTCGCTGACTTTGGTGCCGGACCGAAGGTTGATGACGTGCAGCGTGAGGAGGCATGGGGTTCACGCGAGGCTGCTGGCCTTCCTGCCCCTGCCAGCACCCTCACCCCCGAGCTGAAGGCCAAGCTGGAGAGCGTGGCCACGGCCACCCTCTCCTCCCAGATGCGCAAGCGCGGCCTTAACAACGTGAGCATCGACGGCCTGCAGGCCACCCGGCCGGACCGCCGCGTGGTGGGACTGGCCCGGACCCTGCGGTACGTTCCCAACCGTGAGGACCTGTTCAAAACCCACGGCGGCGGCTTCAACGCCCAAAAGAAAGCCATCGACTCCGTGAACGAGGGCGAAATCCTGGTCATGGAAGCCCGCGGCGAAAAGGGCACCGGCACCGTGGGCGACATCCTCGCCCTGCGCGCCCAGGTCCGCGGCGCCGCTGCCATCATCACCGACGGCGGCGTCCGCGACTACGCCGCCGTGGCCGGCCTGGACATGCCCACCTACTTCGCCAACCCGCACCCGGCCGTGCTGGGCCGCCGCCACATCCCGTGGGACACGGACATCACCATCGCCTGCGGCGGCGCCACCGTCCAGCCCGGCGACATCATTGTGGCCGACTCCGACGGCATCCTGGTGATCCCGCCGGCCATCGCCGAAGAACTCGTGGACGACTGCATCGCCCAGGAGCAGGAAGAAGCGTTTATCTTCGAGATGGTCAAGCAGGGCAACAGCGTGGACGGCCTCTACCCGATGAACGCCGAGTGGCAGGCCCGGTACGAGGAATGGAAGGCAGGCACGGCGAATGACTGAAACGTTGGCTGAGTTTTCCGCTGCGGCCCCTGCCGGCAGCAAGTCCGAACAGGCCTACCAGGCCGTTAAGGCACGCATTGTGGAAGGCACCTACACCCCCGGCTACCGGCTGGTCCTGGGCGCCATCGCCAAGGACCTCGGGTTCAGCGTTGTTCCGGTCCGCGAAGCCATCCGCCGGTTGGAGGCTGAAGGCCTGGTGACGTTCGAACGCAACGTGGGTGCCACGGTGGCCGGGATCGATCCCACCGAATACCTCTACACCATGCAAACCCTCAGCATCGTGGAAGGCGCCGCCACCGCATTGTCGGCTCCCCTGATTGATGCTGTGGCCATAGCCAGGGCCCGGGCCGTGAACGAGCAGATGCGCGAATGCCTGGACCATTTTGATCCCGTCCGCTTCACCCAGCTCAACCAGGAATTCCACAGCGTCCTGTTTGAGCACTGCCCCAACCCGCACATCCTGGACCTCGTCCACCGCGGCTGGAACCGGCTTGCAGCACTGCGGTCCTCCACCTTCCGTTTCGTCCCCGGCCGCGCCCGCGATTCCGTGGACGAACACGAGGCACTCCTGAAGCTGATCGAATCCGGCGCCGATGCCGACGCCATCGAAAAAGCCGCCCGGCTCCACCGCTCCGCCACCCTGGACGCCTACCTCGCCCAGGCCAAAACCATCTGACACTCCCCACCCGTTCAGAAGCAGTAAGGAAACAACAATGACGTTCACTGCAGCAGAAACAACCGCCCATTACGTGCCCCAGGATCTTCCCACCCACATCCAGCACTACATCAACGGCCAGTTCGTTGACTCCGTGGGCGGCAAGACCTTCGATGTGCTGGACCCGGTCTCCAACCGGAACTACGCCACCGCCGCCGCCGGCCAGAAAGAGGACATCGACCTCGCCGTTGACGCCGCACGCGAAGCGTTCGTGAACGGCCCCTGGCCGAAGATGAAGCCCCGCGAACGCGCCCGCATCCTGAACAGGATCGCGGACGCGGTCGAGGCGCAGGAAGCCCGGCTCGCCGAACTCGAAACCTTCGACACCGGCCTGCCCATCACCCAGGCCAAGGGCCAGGCCCTGCGTGCTGCCGAGAACTTCCGCTTCTTCGCGGACCTGATCGTGGCCCAGTTCGACGACGCCATGAAGGTCCCCGGCTCGCAGATCAACTACGTGAACCGCAAGCCGATCGGCGTCGCCGGCCTGATCACCCCGTGGAACACCCCCTTCATGCTGGAATCCTGGAAGCTCGCCCCGGCCCTGGCCACCGGCAACACCGTGGTCCTCAAGCCCGCCGAGTTCACCCCGCTCTCGGCCTCGCTGTGGGCCACCATCTTCAAGGACGCCGGGCTCCCTGACGGCGTGTTCAACCTGGTCAACGGCCTGGGCGAGGAAGCCGGCGACGCCCTGGTCAAGCACCCGGACGTGCCGCTGATCTCGTTCACCGGCGAGACCACCACCGGCCAGACGATCTTCCGGAACGCGGCCGCCAACCTCAAGGGCCTGTCCATGGAGCTCGGCGGCAAGTCCCCGTGTGTCGTGTTCGCCGATGCCGACCTGGACGCCGCGATCGATTCGGCGCTGTTCGGGGTCTTCTCCCTCAACGGCGAACGCTGCACGGCCGGCTCCCGCATCCTCGTCGAGCGCGCCATCTATGACGAGTTCTGCGAAAAGTACGCCGCCCGTGCAAGGAACATCGTGGTCGGAGACCCGCACGATCCCAAGACCCAGGTGGGCGCCCTGGTCCACCCGGAGCACTACGAAAAGGTGGCCTCCTACGTGGAAATCGGCAAGTCCGAAGGCCGGCTCCTGGCCGGCGGCGGCCGCCCCGACCACCTGCCCGAAGGCAACTACATCGCACCCACGGTGTTCGCCGACGTCGCCCCCGACGCCCGGATCTTCCAGGAGGAAATCTTCGGACCCGTCGTGGCCATCACCCCGTTCGAGAACGACGACGAGGCCCTCGCCCTGGCCAACAACACCAAATACGGCCTCGCCGCCTACATCTGGACCCAGAACCTCACCCGGGCCCACAACTTCTCGCAGAACGTCGAAGCCGGCATGGTGTGGCTGAACAGCCACAACGTCCGCGACCTCCGCACCCCGTTCGGCGGCGTCAAAGCCTCGGGCCTGGGCCACGAGGGCGGCTACCGCTCCATCGACTTCTACACCGACCAGCAGGCCGTGCACATCACCCTCGGCACCGTCCACACTCCCAAGTTCGGCAGCATCGAAACCTCCGCGGCCAACGAAGGCTAAACCCCTTAATTACTGAAGAACCTGCTCAAAGAAGAGAGACCATCATGACCAACTTCGTCCCCACCCCATCCGTCCCGGCACCGGACATCGTCCGCTGCGCCTACATGGAAATCGTGGTTACCGACCTCGCCAAGTCCCGCGAGTTCTACGTTGACGTCCTGGGCCTGCACGTCACCGAGGAAGACGAGAACGCCATTTACCTGCGCTCCCTCGAGGAGTTCATCCACCACAACCTGGTGCTCCGCAAGGGACCCATCGCCGCCGTCGCCGCGTTCGCCTACCGGGTGAAGTCCCCCGCCGAAGTGGACGCCGCCGAGGCCTACTACCGCGAGCTGGGCTGCCGCGTTGAGCGGCGCAAGGACGGCTTCACCAAGGGCATCGGCGACTCCGTCCGCGTCGAGGACCCGTTGGGCTTCCCGTACGAATTCTTCTACGAGGTGGAGCACGTGGAACGCCTCACCCAGCGCTACGACCTCTACTCCGCCGGTGAACTGGTCCGCCTGGACCACTTCAACCAGGTCACCCCCGACGTCCCCCGCGGCCGCGCCTACCTCGAAGACCTCGGCTTCCGCGTCTCCGAGGACATCAAGGACTCCGACGGCGTCACCTACGCCGCGTGGATGCACCGCAAGCAGACCGTGCACGACACCGCCCTGACCGGAGGGAACGGCCCGCGCATGCACCACGTCGCGTTCGCCACCCATGAGAAGCACAACATCATCCAGATCTGCGACAAGATGGGCGCCCTGCGGATCAGCGACCGGATCGAACGCGGTCCCGGCCGGCACGGCGTGTCCAACGCCTTCTACCTCTACATCCTGGACCCGGACGGCCACCGCATCGAGATCTACACCCAGGACTACTACACCGGCGACCCCGATAATCCCACCATCACCTGGGACGTCCACGACAACCAGCGCCGCGACTGGTGGGGCAACCCCGTGGTCCCGTCCTGGTACACCGAAGCATCCCTGGTCCTGGACCTGGACGGCAATCCCCAGCCGGTCATCGTCCGGGAGGAAAAGAGCGAAATGGCGGTCACTGTCGGCGCCGACGGCTTCTCCTACACCCGCAAGGACGGAGCCCCGGAAGACGACCGGACCGGCTTCAAGCTGGGAGCGCAGCTGTAGCCATGCTGGATGACAGGACGATCGAGGCCATCGCGGACGAGCTGATGGAGGCCGGCCGCACCCGCACCCCCGTACCGCGGCTCACTGCCCGGTACCCGGACATGACCGTGGAGGACTCCTACGCCGTCCAGCAGTTGTGGCGGCGCCGGAACGAGGAGGCCGGCCGGACCCTGGTGGGGCGCAAGATCGGCCTCACGTCCAAGGCCATGCAGGCGGCCACGGGCATCACGGAGCCGGACTATGGGGCCATTTTTGATGACATGGTGCTGGAGACCGGCTGCTCGGTGGAGTGGGACAAATACACCCACCCCCGGGTGGAGGTGGAACTCGCGTTCGTGCTGAAGGACGGTCTCAAGGGCCCCGGTGTCACCATCTTCGACGTCCTGAAGGCCACCGACTACGTGGTTCCGGCCCTGGAAATCCTCGATTCCAGGATCGAGATGGAGGGCCGGACCATCGTGGACACCATCTCCGACAACGCAGCCATGGGCGCCATGGTGATCGGCGGCAACCCGGTGAAGCCGGACGCCGTGGACCTCCGCTGGGTCTCGGCCATCCTGTATAAGAACCAGACCGTGGAGGAGACCGGCGTGGCCGCCGGCGTCCTGGACCACCCCGCTAACGGAGTGCACTGGCTGGCCAACAAGATTGCCGCCCACGGCGATTCGCTGAAGGCCGGTGACATCATCCTCGCCGGCTCCTTCACCCGTCCGCTCTGGGTCTACAAGGGTGACACCGTTCACGCTGACTACGGACCTTTGGGGAGTGTCACATGCCGCTTCGAATAGAGGACACCTTCCGGTCCGCTTTGGGTGAGGCCAAGCGCCCGCTGGCCGGGATGTGGGTCTGCTCCGGCAGCCCCCTGGTTGCCGAACTGTGCGCGGGGTCCGGCCTGGACTGGCTGCTGGTGGACGCCGAGCACAGCCCCAACGGGCTCGAGTCCGTCCTCACCCAGCTCCAGGCCATCCACGGCTACCCGGTCCACACCCTGGTCCGGCCGCCCGTGAATGACACCGTGATCATCAAGCAGTACCTGGACCTCGGCGTGCAGAACCTCCTCATCCCCATGGTCAACTCCGTCGCCGAGGCCGAGGCCGCCGTGGCGGCCACCCGCTACCCGCCGGTGGGCGTTCGCGGAGTGGGGTCAGCCCTGGCCCGCGCCGCCCGCTGGAACCGGGTGCCGGATTACCTGGCCCGGGCCGGCGAGACCATCAGCGTCACCGTCCAGATTGAGTCGACGGCGGCAGTGGACTCTGTGGCGGACATCCTGAAAGTCGATGGCGTGGACGCCGTCTTCGTCGGGCCCTCCGACCTCGCCGCCTCCATGGGCCTGCTGGGACAGCAGGAACACCCTGAGGTGCGCGCCGCCGTCGAACACTGCCTCGCCGCCGCGAAAGCCGCCGGAAAGCCGGCCGGGGTGAATGCCTTCAACCCGGACACGGCCCGCCACTACCTGGACCACGGCGCAGACTTCATCCTGGTCGGCGCCGACGTCGCCCTCCTGGCAAGAGGCTCCGAAGCCCTTGCCAAGCAGTACATCCAGAAGGCCGACGGCGACACCCCTGCCAGCTACTAACGGTGGTTGAGCCCGTAACCCCGCCACCGGTGGTTGAGCCTGTCGAAACCCTGAACTTCCCTAGGAGCACCATGACTCTTTCTCCCGCGCTTTCCCCTGCCATCTCACGGGAGCGCGAAGCCGCACTCCTTGCGTCCGTTCCAACCGGCCTTTTGATTGGCGGGCAGTGGCGCGACGCATCCGACGGCGGCACGTTCGACGTCCACGACCCGGCCACCGGGGAGGTGCTCGCCACCCTCGCGTCGGCAACCAGTGCCGATGCGGTCGCGGCGTTGGACGCGGCCGACGCTGCGCAGGCGTCGTGGGCGCGGACCGCGCCCCGGGGGCGGGCCGAGATCCTCCGGCGCGCCTTTGACCTGGTCACCGAGCGTGCCGAGGACTTTGCCCTGCTCATGACCCTGGAAATGGGCAAGCCGCTGGCCGAAGCCCGCGGCGAAGTCACCTACGGCGCCGAATTCCTCCGCTGGTTCTCCGAAGAAACCGTCCGCGACTACGGCCGCTACCTAACGTCTCCTGAGGGCAAGAACAAGATCCTCGTCCAGCACAAACCCGTCGGGCCCTGCCTGCTCATCACCCCCTGGAACTTCCCGCTCGCGATGGCCACCCGCAAAGTCGCACCCGCCGTCGCCGCCGGGTGCACCATGGTCCTCAAACCCGCCAAACTCACCCCGCTGACAGCGCAGTACTTCGCGCAGACCATGCTCGACGCCGGCCTGCCCGCCGGGGTCCTCAACGTCGTCGCCTCCTCATCCGCCTCCGGGATCTCCGGGCCGCTGTTGAAGGACTCCCGCCTCCGGAAGGTCTCCTTCACGGGCTCCACCCCGGTCGGCAAACGCCTCATGGCCGACGCCGCCCAGAACGTGCTCCGGACCTCGATGGAACTCGGCGGGAACGCCCCCTTCATCGTCTTCGAAGACGCAGACCTGGACGCCGCCGTCGAAGGGGCGATGGCTGCGAAGATGCGGAACATGGGCGAAGCCTGCACCGCAGCGAACCGGTTCCTCGTCCACGAATCCGTCGCCCAGGAATTCACCCGCAAGTTCGCCGCCGCGATGAGCGCTCTCACAACCGGGCGAGGCACCGACCCCGCCAACCAGGTGGGTCCGCTGATCGACGCCGGAGCCCGCGACGACGTCCACGCCCTGGTGGCTGCCGCCGTCGACGCCGGAGCAACAGCCGTCACCGGCGGCGGACCAGTGGACGGGCCCGGCTACTTCTACCAGCCCACCGTCCTCGCCGATGTGCCCAACAACGCGGCGATCCTGGGCCAGGAAATCTTCGGGCCTGTCGCCCCCGTTACCACCTTCACCAGCGAAGAGGACGCTATCCGGCTGGCCAACGCCTCCGAGTACGGCCTCGCCTCTTACCTCTACAGCCGCGACTTCAACCGACTCCTGCGCGTCGCCGAACAGATCGAATTCGGCATGGTCGGGTTCAACGCAGGCGTCATCTCCAACGCCGCCGCACCCTTCGGCGGCGTCAAACAATCAGGCCTCGGCCGCGAAGGCGGGTCAGAAGGCATCGCCGAATACACCACCACCCAATACATCGGCATCGCAGACCCCTACGCGGGCTGACTCCGGTCAACGCAAACACCGACGTCACGCACGGCACGCTTTTGATGCACCGCAATCGCGGGACCCCCGGGAAACCGGGACCCGCCGTCGGTCGTCCCGCAAAACGGTGCCCTGCGTGACGCAGGTGCTGAGCAACGCGCGTGACCGTTCCTTCAACGTCAACGGTCCTGCACACATAGACAAGAGACGCGCGGCAAGCTCGGCCAGACTGGGAAGCAACCCGCCAGGCCGTCCGGCCGGCGCTCTTGCCTACTCGAAGTGGAGTAAACCTTGGAAACCTACGATGCACTCCTAGCGTCCATCACCCCCACGTCCGGCCCCACCCGGACCATCCTGGACCCGGCCACGGGTGAAGCGGTAGGTGAGGCCCCCATCCACAGCCTCGAATACCTCGAGCAGGCCGTCGCCACCGCCGTCGAGACGCAGCCGGCATGGGCTGCGTTGGGGCACGACGCCCGATCCGCCGCGCTCCTCAAGGCCGCCGACGCCGTCGAACGCTCCGCCGAAGAACTCGCCCAGCTGCTCTCCCGTGAGCAGGGCAAGCCGTTGAACGGTCCGAACGCCCGCTTCGAGGTGGGCGCCTGCGTCGCGTGGCTGCGCGCCACGGCCGGGCTGCCCCTTGAGCCTGAAACTCTTGTTGATGACGGCCAGACCTATGCGGAGCTGCACTACAAGCCCATCGGCGTTGTGGGCGCGATCGGTCCCTGGAACTGGCCCATGATGATCGCCATCTGGCAGATTGCCCCGGCCCTGCGGATGGGCAACGCCGTCGTGGTCAAGCCATCCGGCAACACCCCGCTCTCCGTCCTGGCCCTGGTCAAGGTCCTCAACGAAGAACTCCCCGACGGCATCCTGTCGGTAGTCTCCTGCGGCCGGGAAGTCGGCGCCCGCCTCACCAACCACCCCGCCATCGGCAAAATCATGTTCACCGGCTCCACCGCCGCCGGCCGCGCCATCATCAAATCCTCCGCCGACACCGTCAAACGCCTCACCCTGGAACTCGGCGGCAACGACGCCGGCATCGTCCTGCCCGACGCCGACCCCAAAGCCATCGCCGAAGACATCTTCTGGGGCGCCTTCCTCAACACCGGCCAAACCTGCGCCGCCCTCAAACGCCTCTACGTCCACAACGACATCTACGACGCCGTCTGCGAAGAACTCACCGCCGTCGCTGCGGCCATGCCCATGGGCAACGGCCTCGACGAGAACAACGTCCTGGGCCCCCTGCAGAACAAAGCACAGTACGACGTCGTCGCGAACCTCGTGGAGGCCGCCAAGGACTCCGGCGCCCGCGTCCTCCTGGGCGGAAACCCGGACACGAACCAGCCCGGCTACTTCTACCCCACCACCCTCGTGGCCGACATCGACAACAACAACCCGCTCGTCACCGAAGAACAGTTCGGCCCCGCCCTGCCCATCATCCGCTACAGCACCATCGACGAAGCAGTGGAAAAAGCCAACGGGCTCGACGTCGGCCTCGGCGCCTCCGTCTGGTCTTCCAACCCCGCCGCCGCCCGCGACGTCGCCTCCCGCATCCAGGCCGGCACCGTGTGGATCAACAAACACGGCGCCGTAGACCCCCGCATCCCCTTCGGCGGCGCCAAGCAATCCGGCTACGGCCTCGAATTCGGAGTCGAAGGCCTCAAGGCCCTCGGCGTACCCCAGGTCATCAACGGCTAAGCCAAATACCGGCGTGCTGCCCCGGCGACGGGATTACCCCATCGCCGGGGCGGCGGCGGTCCGGCCGGCAAACTGCCGCCGGGCCCACCGGGCGAGCTTCTTGCCCTTGCCCTTCCACCAGTTGTCCTCGTCCTTGTCGTGGTGCAGCCGAAAGATGATGGCCATGAGCACGAACATGCCCATGACCACATCGATCCAGGATGCCACCACCAGTGCGATGAGGACCGTCAGGCCGTTGGCGATGATGGACGGGATGGCCAGGGTCCGGAAAACGGTGCTGGCCACATAGCGCCGGTGCGACCTCGGGACGGACAGGGCCCGCACCATGTCGAAGCAGACGCACACCACCACGATCGTTTGCCCAATGGCGAGCAGGAGCTGGCCGGGGACCGAGCCGCTGAACGCGGACACCGCCTCCATCCCCGGGCTCATGGCCGGGCCTTGTTGGAACCACACATGGAAAACCCCCAGAAACTTGGAACCACTGCTGATCCAGCGGTGGTTCCATTGAAGTTTCCGGGGGTGGAAGGGTCACGAGTAGTGGGTACTCTATTTTCGACCCGTGACCAATATCAGGTACTTATTGCCCTGTTCCCAGTTATTGCCCGATGGCCCGGGGCCGCCAGAGCACCACTGCCTGGGAGCGGGGCCGCGGACGCTGGCCGCGGGCCAGGCTCACCACATCGCCGGCCGCGCCTGCGGCGAAGATGCGGGAATCGAAGGACTGCGGGCGGCGCGTGAGTTCCTGCGTAAGTTCGGAGACGCGCCGCTGGAGGGCGGCCACCTGGTTTTCGAGTTCCAGGATGCGCTTGATCCCTTCCAGCGAGACGCCTTCCTGCGACAGCCGCTGCACCTCGCGGAGCATGTTGACGTCCCGCTGGGAGTAGCGGCGGGACTTTCCGGGCGCACGGCTGGGCGAGACGATGCCCAGCCGGTCGTACTGGCGGAGCGTCTGGGGGTGCATGTCCGCAAGCTCAGCCGCCACCGAAATCACGAAGATTGGCTGGTCAGCATTGATCTCCACGCAACACCTCCGCTCCTACAACCGGGCCTTGGCGGCCAGGCCCTCTCGGACGTCGGCACCGGCCGTGGCTTCGGCAAATGCCTTGACCGCAGCTTCGGCTTCCTTATTGAGGTTCTTGGGTACGGCGACGTCGATGGTCACCAGCAGGTCGCCGGTGGCCTTGGACGTCTTCACGCCTTTGCCCTTGACCCGCAGGGTACGGCCCGACGGCGTCCCGGCCGGAACGCGGACCCGCACCTTTTCGCCATCGATGGTGGGCACCTCGATGTCGGCGCCCAGGGCAGCCTCCGGGAAGGTGACGGGGACGTGGATGCGGAGGTTGTCGCCGTCGCGGGTGTAAAACTCGTGCGGCTTAACGGACACGGTGACCACCAGGTCGCCGTTGCCGGCCGGGCCGGGCTGGCCCTTGCCGCGGACGCGGATCTTCTGGCCGTCCTTGATGCCGGCGGGCACGCGGACATCAATGACCTCGCCGCTGGGTTCCCGCAGGCCGATGGTGGTGCCGCGGATGGCGCCCGAGAACGAGATGCTCGTGGACGCGGTACGGTCGGCACCCTTGGAAGGCGCCCGCTGGAAGCCGGTCTGGCCGAAGCCGCCGCCGAACAGGTCGGCGAACTCGGGCGGGATGCCGCCGGCGGAGGGGTTGAACCCGCCCGCGTGCCGGCCGGTGTTGCCGGTGAACAGGCCGCCGAACATGTCCTCGAACCCGCCGTTGCCGCCGCCGGCACCGCCGGGAGCGAAGCGTGCACCGCCGCCCATGGCGCGGATGGCGTCGTACTGCTGGCGCTCGTCGGGATCCGAGAGCACCGAATAGGCCTCGGAGATGTCTTTGAACTTCTTCTCGGAAGCAGTGTTCCCCGAGTTGGTATCAGGGTGGTGCTCGCGGGCCAGCTTCCGGTAAGCCTTCTTGATATCGGCGTCGGAAGCGTCCTTGGCAACACCAAGGATCTTGTAAAAGTCCTTGTCCACCCAATCCTGGCTAGCCAATGGCGTTTCCTTTCAAAAGTTATGGGTCGGTGGTTGAGCTTACCGAAATCTGGTTTCGACAAGCTCAACCACCGAAGTAGTACTACGCAGGTACTGCGACGATCACCTGTGCGGCCCGGAGGACGCGTTCGCCTGACTTGTAGCCTGAGCGGAGCACCTGGCTGACGGTGTCAACCTCGATGTCGTCGCCGGGCTGCTGGATCAGGGCCTCGTGGATCGTGGGATCGAACTCCACGCCGGTCTCGTCGATGCGGACCAGGCCGTAGGTCTTCAGCGCGTTCTCCAGCTTGGTGGCGATCGCGGCGAAGGGCCCGTCGGTGAGGTCGCCGTGCTGCCGGGCGGCGTCGACGTCGTCCAGGACCGGAAGCAGGGAATTCAGGACGCCGATGACGGCCATCTCCCCTGCCACGGCACGGTCGCGTTCAACGCGCTTGCGGTAGTTGACGTACTCGGCCTGCAGGCGGAGGAGGTCGTTCTTCAGCTCGGCTGCCTCGGCAGTGGCTGAACCTGCCGGAACCCCTTGCGCCACGGATTCCTCGGCCGGCACGTCGATGCCGTTGAGGATCTCCTCGGCCTGGGCGAGCGCGTCGCCGTCGGAGTCCGTTTCACCCGCCGAAGCGCCGGCGGCGGACTGGCCGCCCTCCGGGTGCCGGGCCTGGCCGGTCACCGGGTCAACCTTGCGGTTGTCCCGGATGACCGGTTCCTGTGCGTTGCCCTGCTGGCCCATGCGCTCCTGGTTTGTGGATGAGTTGTGCTCTTCCTCGTTACCGTGGTGCGGCATGGCTACTTCTTCGCTTCGTCTTCGTCGATGATCTCGGCGTCGACGATGTCCTCGTCAGCCTTGGAACCTTCGGAACCGGCTGCACCTTCGGCGCCTGCGGCACCGGTGGCGCCGTCCGGCGAACCGGCCTGGGCGTAGATGGCCTCGCCCAGCTTGCCCTGCGAAGCCTGCAGCTTCTCGAAAGCGGACTTCACTGCGGCGTCGTCGGTGCCTTCGAGGGCCTTCTTGAGGTCGTCGACGTCGCCCTGGACCTCGGTCTTGACCTCTTCGGGCAGCTTGTCAGCGTTGTCGGCGATCAGCTTGTCCACGGAGTAGGCGAGCTGCTCGGCGCTGTTGCGGGTGTCGGTTGCCTCGCGGCGGGCCTTGTCCTCGGCTGCGTGCTCCTCGGCGTCACGGACCATGCGGTCGATGTCCTCCTTGGAGAGCGCGGTGCCGCCGGTGATGGTCATGGACTGTTCCTTACCGGTGCCCTTGTCCTTCGCGGAGACGTGGACGATGCCGTTGGCGTCGATGTCGAAGGTGACCTCAACCTGCGGGACGCCGCGCGGAGCCGGCGCGATGCCGGTCAGCTCGAACGTGCCCAGCGGCTTGTTGTCGCGGGTGAACTCACGCTCGCCCTGGAAGACCTGGATGGCCACGGACGGCTGGTTGTCGTCAGCGGTGGTGAAGGTCTCGGACCGCTTGGTGGGGATCGCGGTGTTGCGCTCGATCAGGTGCGTCATTACGCCACCCTTGGTTTCAATACCGAGGGACAGCGGGGTGACGTCGATCAGCAGGACGTCCTTGCGCTCACCCTTCAGCACACCGGCCTGCAGGGCTGCGCCAACAGCCACAACCTCATCCGGGTTCACACCCTTGTTGGGCTCCTTGCCGCCGGCGAGTTCCTTGACCAGCTCGGAGACTGCGGGCATACGCGTGGAGCCACCCACGAGCACGATGTGGTTGATGTCGGAGAGCTTGATGCCGGCTTCCTTGATCACGTCGTGGAACGGCTTCTTGGTGCGCTCCAGCAGGTCCTTGGTGAGGTCCTGGAACTTGGCGCGGGTCAGCTGCTCGTCCAGGTGGACCGGGCCGTCGGGGGTGACGGACAGGTACTGGAGGGAGACGTTGGTGCTGGTGGAGGAAGACAGTTCCTTCTTGGCCTGCTCGGCAGCTTCGCGGAGGCGCTGCAGGGCGATCTTGTCCTTGGAGAGGTCGATGCCCTTGACCTTCAGCTGGTTCAGCAGGTACTCAACGACGCGGTTGTCCCAGTCGTCGCCGCCCAGGCGGTTGTCACCTGCGGTGGCGCGGACCTGGATGGTGGAGAAGTTGTCCTCGTCCTTGCCGACTTCGAGCAGGGAGACGTCGAAGGTACCGCCGCCGAGGTCGAAGACCAGGATGAGTTCGTCTTCCTTGCCCTTGTCCAGGCCGTAGGCGAGTGCTGCGGCGGTGGGCTCGTTGACGATGCGCAGGACGTTCAGGCCTGCGATTTCGCCGGCTTCCTTGGTGGCCTGGCGCTCGGCGTCGTTGAAGTACGCGGGAACGGTGATCACAGCGTCGGTGACCTTTTCGCCCAGGTAGGACTCGGCGTCGTTCTTCAGCTTCATGAGCGTACGCGCGGAGATTTCCTGCGGGGTGTACTTCTTGCCGTCGATGTCCACCTTCCAGTCAGTGCCCATGTGGCGCTTGACCGAGGCGATGGTGCGGTCGATGTTGTTGACGGCCTGGCGCTTGGCGATTTCGCCAACCAGGACCTCGCCGGACTTGGAGAATGCAACGACGGACGGCGTGGTGCGGCCACCCTCGGCGTTGGCAATAACGGTGGGCTCGCCACCTTCGAGAACGGAGACGACGGAGTTTGTGGTTCCGAGGTCGATACCTACTGCACGTGACATGTGTTGCTTCCTTCTTTCCTTGGAAACTTGCTGGCGCCCTGATATTGAGCGTTCTGCACTCAACTTTACTCAGGGCGCTTCCGATGTCAACCAAAGTTGAGTGGAGTACGCTCAACTTCTGTTCTTGCAGGAGGGCGGAGCGTCTTTGCATTCCTTGGAATGCCGCGGTTTTACGCCAAAAAAAGGCCGACGGCGGCTCTCCGGTTTCGCTACGGGAGAACCCCCGTCGGGCTGCTGCGGGCGCGCGTCAGTGCACCAGGGGTTACCTTTCGACGTTTCCGTCGCCGTGCAGGGGGCCACGCTCTTCGGTCGTGGTGTTGACCTGGCCGTCCGTGAGCCGCTCCCGAATGGAATCCTCCTGGCGTGCGGAGCCCACGGTACCTGCAGGTCCGTAATCCCCGTCCGGATATTCTCCGTCCGCAAGGTTCTCAGTGGGGCTTTCCACGGAGCCGGTATCGCCGTAGTCCCCGCCTTCGCCTTCCAGGCCCGGGGCAGGGCTGCCCTGGCGGGGCTCCTCATAGGCGTCGTATTCGCTCATGTGGCATCTCTCCTTCGAGTTCCGCGTCCATACGGGCACATCCGCAGTTTATCGAGCAGCGGACCCGGTCAACAGGGCCCGGAAACGGCCTTCCGCAAAGCCCCGCGGCTTTACCGGCGGCCAGCACCTTCCAGGTCCGTCTCCGGGCTGGTTCCTGCGCCGGAACGCGCAGCAGTATCCGCCTCCGGCCGCCCCAGCTTGCTCGGCCACCAGATCTTCGGGCCGATGTCGTAGGCCAGGGCAGGCACCAGCAGAGAACGCACCAGCACGGTGTCCAGCAGCACGCCGAAAGCCACAATGAAGGCCAGCTGCACCAGGAACATGATGGGGATGACCCCCAAAGCGGCGAACGTCGCGGCCAGCACCACACCGGCCGAGGTGATGACCCCGCCGGTGACGCCCAGGCCGCGGAGGATGCCGGGGCGGGTGCCGTGCTTCAGGGACTCCTCGCGGACCCGGCTCATCAGGAAGATGTTGTAGTCCACGCCCAGCGCCACCAGGAACACAAAACCGAACAGCGGAACGGTGGCGTCGGCGCCGGGGAAGCCCAGGATGTTGTTGAAGACCAAGGCTGACACACCCATGGCCGCGGCGTAGGACAGCACCACGGAGAGCACCAGCAGGACCGGGGCCACCACCGAGCGCAGCAGCAGCATCAGGATGAAGAGGATCACCACCAGGACCACTGGGATGATGATCACCAGGTCGCGCTGGGCCGTGGTGTTGGTGTCCAATGCGGTGGCCGTGACGCCACCCACCAGCGCCCCGGGGTCCACGGCCTTAACGTCGTTGCGGAGGGCCTTGACGGCTTCCTCGGCTTCCAGTGAATCAGCGGCAGAGCTCAGGGTGGCATTGATCAGCACCCTGCCCTCGCGGACGTCCGGCTCGCTGGGAGTGCCCGGGGCCCCGGTGATGGGCACACTGCCCTCAGCCAACAGATAGGCATCGCCCACGCCGTCGGCCGCCTTCACGCTGCTGAGGACCTCCTGGGCCTTGCCCTGGTCCGCCACCACGACGGCGGGGCTGCCGCTGCCGGCGTCGAAGTGGCGCGCCAGGGCGTCCTGGCCGTCAACAGCATTGGAGGCGGAGAGGATGACGTCCGTCTGCGGCACGCCGTTGGCCTTGAGCTGCAGGACGCCGGCCGAGGCCGCCACGAGCAACAGGACCGAGGCAACCCAGATAGTCCGCGGCCTCCGCGACACCAGGGAGCCGGTGGCGCGCCACAGCCCCTTTTGGCCTTCCAGCCCCGTGACCAGTTCCGGTTCACGCTCCTCGGCGGGCACCAGCTTGGGGCGGAAGGGCCAGAAGGCTGCGCGGCCCAGGAGCGCCATCAGGGCGGGCAGGAGGGTCAGCGCGGCGAACAGCGAGCAGAGGATGCCCGCCGCGGCCACGGGACCGAGCGCCTTGTTGGAGTTGAGGTCCGAGAAGAGGAGGCACAGCAGGGCAATGATCACCGTGGCGCCCGAGGCCAGGATGGGCTCGAAGGATGCTTTCCAGGCTGTCAGGACGGCCCCAGTGCGGTTGGTGGTGTGTGTCAGCGCCTCGCGGAAGCGCGCCACATACAGCAGGGCATAGTCCGTGGCGGCGCCGATCACCAGGATGGAGAGGATGCCCTGGCTCTGGCCGTTCAGCTGGATCCAGCCGGCCTTGGCCATTCCGAAGACCAGGAGGATGGCGGCGCACAGCGCAAAGACGGACGTCAGGAGGACCATGATGGGCAGCAGCAGGGAGCGGTAAACCACCAGCAGGATCACGAACACTGCGGCCAGCGCCACCAGCAGCAGGATCCCGTCAATGCCGGCGAACGCCGCGGTGAGGTCAGCCGCCAGGCCTGCGGGGCCGGTAACGAAGGTCTGCATCCCGGCAGGCGCCGCTTCAGCCACCGCGTCCCGCAGCTCCTGGACGGCTTCCTTGATTTCCGTCGATTCATTCACCGGGACGATGAACTGGACCGCTTTGCCGTCTTCGGACGGAATAGGCCCGACGACGGCGCTGCCCAGTTTCAACTCTTCCAGTTCCGTCCGAAGGCCGGCCACTTCGCCCAACTGGGCCGGGGTGAAAGGTGCGCCACTTTCAATAACGATGACGCCGGGAACCTCGTCCGAATCCCGGAACCTCGCCTGCCAGTCCTGCGCAGCCGTTGCCTCGGCACTTGCCGGCAGGAACGAGGCCTGGTCATTCGAGGACACTTCCTCCAGCCGTCCAAAGGTGGGTCCGCCCACGCCCGCGATCGCAAGCCAGGTGAGCACCAGGATGACAGGGAGGAGCCAGCGCAGCCAGAACGGGACACGTTCCTTGCCAGTGGTGTGATGTTTCATGATGCCTTCCGGAGGGGACAGGGGCGTAGACTTGTTCCACAACAGAGTATCTCCATAATGGAGATAAGTGCCAGTCAAGCTTTTGTTTTGTGCTTCACCGGTACGCGGGGCGCCGGGCTGCTGAAGTAATATCCGTCAGGACGGTCCGGCAGATCCGGTGCGGGTGAGTGACGAAGAATGGAGGAGGTGGGCATGGCAGGCAAGGAACCCTCCGGCGTGCAGGCTCCTCCCGCAGGCCCCGTACCCAATGGCGGCCCCCACCCCCTGGTCCGGCTCCTTCAGGACTTCACGATCGAAGCCAACCGATACGTCGATGCGGCCGGGGGCCGGAAAGACATGCACCGGACGGACCTGAACGCCCTGGCCGTCATCATGCGGCACACGGCCAAGGGCAGCGTGGTCACGCCCGGCATCCTCCGCAAGGAGCTGCACCTCAGCTCGCCGGCCACCACCGCCTTGATCGACAGGCTGGACAGCGCGGGCCACGTGGTCCGCGAGCGCGGCACCTCGGACCGGAGGCAGGTCCAGCTCAAGATGACGCCCAAGGCATACCAGGAGGGCGGCGCCATCTTCGGCCCGCTCGCACGCCACATGGGGACCGCCATGGCCAGCTTCTCCGAGGATGAACTGGAGACCGTTTCCCGGTTCATGACGGCGATGGTGGAAGCAACGGTGGCGGCGCGGGACGAAACATCCAGCGAGTAGCGACAAACGCGCTTTTCGCGACGTTGAATGCATCCCGGTTGGGGGTAGCGTTTGGTTATGAGTGCCCAGCAGCCTGAAGACGACGTTTACACGCACGGACACCACGAATCGGTGGTTCGCGCCCATGCCGCCAGGACCGCAGAGAATTCCGCCGCGTTTGTCCTGCCGCACCTGACACCGGGCTCGGACGTCCTGGACGTCGGCTGCGGCCCGGGCACCATCACCTGCGATTTCGCCACCCTTGTCAGCCCCGGAAAAGTCACCGGCCTGGACCGCTCACCGGACATCATCGCCCAGGCGCAGGCCCTCGCCGTGGAGCGCGAGGTGCCCAATGTGGAGTTTGTGGCGGGCAACATCTATGACCTGGACTTCGAGGACGAGACCTTCGACGTGGTTCACGCCCACCAGGTACTGCAGCATCTTACCGATCCGGTTGAGGCTCTCCGGGAGATGCGCCGCGTGGCCAAGCCTGGCGGCATCGTTGCCGTGCGGGACGCCGATTTCCACGGCATGAGCTGGTATCCCGCCATCCCTGAACTGGACGAGTGGATGGACCTGTACCAGCGCATCGCGCGGCGGAACGGAGCAGAGCCCGACGCCGGTCGGCGGCTGGTCAGCTGGGCCCAGGCGGCGGGCTTCACGGACGTCGCCCCCACCAGCAGCAACTGGCTTTACGCCACTGGCCAGCAGCGCCGCTGGCAGGCGCGCGTCTGGGGCGAGCGGGTACTTCACTCCGCCTTCGCCGAGCAGGCGCTGGAGTACGGCTTCGCGAACGCTGCAGACCTGGCCCGCATTTCGGCGGGCTGGCACCGCTGGGGCTCCACGGATGACGGCTGGTTCCTGATCCCCAACGGCGAGGTCATCGCCCGGGCATAAGTCCTTGTCCACATAGCCTGTGCTTGTACTCCCGCCTGCAACTCCGGGTCCATAGCATCGAAGCATGATCATCCAAGCAGGCTTCGACCTCGAGTTCCTTGCACGTCTGCTGATAGCTCCCGCTGGCGAACTCCTACCCCGGCTCGTCCTGATTGAGCTGGACGCCGACATGCAGTTTGGAGACATTGCGCTTGTCAGCTGCCAATTCGACGGGAGGCTCAAACCCCATTACGACACCATCCTGGGTCATTTGGATCAGGACTCGACGCGGTACTTTGCGATCGCACATGCCGGGTGCTGGCCGGAGTGCGCTGACATCCATGAACCGGTCCTCCTAGAAGCGGAGGAGTTGCGGGAACTGGCCCTTCACCGTGGATTCGTCATGATCGGACATTTCGGCCTCGATGATGCCGGGTACATGTCGAACGGACCCCACTACTATTTTGACCGCTATCGCCTGGGCCTGCCGTGCACAATGGACCATTGGGTGCATTCAAAGCACGGGAAATGCGGCTGACCTTTCGGGTGACTTACCTGGAAATTCACGCCTCCAAATGACCACATTGCGGTGACGGCTGTAGACGCACGTGCGCCGCGTAGGATTGTGAGGTGCAATTTTCCCTTTGGCTGGCTCTGGCCGGCGCCGGCGCCCTGATCAGCTTCACCCCGGGGGCAGGGGCCATCAACACCATGAGCAACTCGCTGAACGCCGGTTTCCGGCGCTCGATGTGGGGAATCCTTGGGCAGCAGGCAGCCCTGGTGGTCCACGTGGTGATCGTGGCCCTGGGCGTGGGCGTGCTGGTTGCCAGCTCCCCGGTCGCTTTCAACGTGATCCGCTATGCAGGCGCCGCGTACCTCGTGTACCTGGGGGTCCGGCAGTTCCTCAGCAAGCCGGACATTGAAGAGGACAAGGCTGAGGCCCTGCGGAACGAGCCGGCCTGGTCGATCTTCCGGCGCGGGTTGTGGGTCAACCTGCTCAACCCAAAGGCCATCGTCTTCTTCCTCGCGTTCATGCCGCAGTTCATCCGGCCCGAACAGCCCCTCTTCGCGCAGTATGCGGTGCTCACCGCCACCATTGTGGGCATCGACATCCTGGTGATGTGGTTCTTCTTCGCCGCCACAGCCAGGTCCTTCCAGCGTTTTACCCAGACCAGCCGTGGACAGTTGCTCCTCAGCAAAGTGTTTGGCGTGCTGTTTGTGGCCGTTGGAATCCTGCTAGCCCTGATCCACTAGCCGGTCCGGGCGGCTCAACGACGGCTCAATAGTGCGGGAATGGCGGCGAGAGTCATCCTTCTTTACAAGCCTGTCAACATTTATGAATCGGGCCCTAGCCAACAGGGCCAATTAGCGCGCATGCTTACTTTCATGAACTCAGCGTCGAGCCCATACCGCGTCATTGCCGTCTGCACCGGCAACATCTGCCGCTCCCCCATGGCTGAACTTATGCTGAGGGCGGCCCTGGAGCGGGAAGGGCTGGACCGAATGGTGGCTGTGGACTCGGCCGGAACCACTGGTTATGAGGCGGGCCGGCCCATCGATCCCCGCGCCGCCCGCAAACTGGCGGTTGCGCACCTGGCTTCCGAACTTCACATTGCCCGGGAATGGGTTCCCGACTGGTTCCGCGAACGGGACCTGATCCTGGCGCTCGACGTCGACCACTACGCCTGGCTGAGCGAGGCGGCCCCGGACAGCGAGTCACTGGAAAAGATCCGCATGCTGCGCAGCTTCGACCCCAAAGTGGCGGGCCGGGACATGCTGGACCAGGGGATTGAGGACCCCTGGTACGGCGGGCAGGCCGATTTCGACACTGTATGGCGCCAGATCAGTGGCGCCCTGCCAGGCATCGTGGACCACATCAGGACGGCAGTGCTCCGGGACGCCCAACGGCAAAAACAGAGCCTCTGACGTTCCGACCGGTGGAGCGCCTCCACACGCAGGCACAACACCGCGTGCCGGGCTGGTGCAGCAGCGTTTGTAATTGAGAATGATTCTCAACTACTCTTGCTTGCATGCACCTGATCGTTGTCAGTTCCCTTGATGCCCTCTGCCGCCAGCAGGCCTGCGAGGGCCTGGCTGCAGCACACCCGGGAAGCCCGGTGGTCCTCCACGACCTTTTGGAAAACGGACTCGTCATCCGCCGCGTGTACAGCGGCCCCATAATGCTGGAACGGGACGAGACCATGTTGGAGCATGGCTGCCTCAGTTGTGCGGTCCGCCTGGACCTGGTGCCGGCCGTCGACCGGTTGATCGAGGAAAACCAGGGCCAGCCGATCATCATCGGCCTGCCTCCGGCCGTGCCTGCGTCGGTCGCCGTTTCCGCATTGGACCGGGGCCTCGGCCGCCCAGCCCGGGTTTCCTCTGCCATCCTTGCCTGCGCCCCGGACGCGGTGGAGGACCACATCTGGGACCCGCACACGCTGTTTGAGTCCGGGTTTACTCCGGTGGCCGATGACGAGCGCACACCCGGTGAATTCCTGCTCGGCGAACTCGCGTTTGTGGACACCGTCCTGCCGGCAGAACCGGATATCGTTCCGGCTGATCCCGTGGGGCGGAAACGCGGCCTGCACCTGATCCGGGAAGTGGCCCCGCACGCAGACATTGCACCCGGCGCCGCAGCTGTCCGACCCGGCCTGCACCGGTATGCGGAGGCCGTGGCAAGGACAGCTCCGGGGACCATCCAGGAGCCCCGCCCGGACGGCAACGGCGCCGGCTCGCCGTTCACCACCGTGTTCCAGCACGTTGAGCGCCCCCTGCATCCCGGACGTTTCCGCCAGGCGCTGGGCATCCTCGCCCAGGGCTGCTGCGTCCTGCGGGGCCAACTATGGGTCGCTTCCGCGCCCGAATGCCGGATAGCCATCCAGGGCGTCGGCCCGCGGGTCTGGCTCGAAAACGTGGGCGGCTGGCCGGAGGGGCGGCCCGGGAAGCAGCCCGCGGTGCGCGCACTGGCCCCTGCCGCCGCCACCGTGATTGCCGCAACGGGAGAGGACCTGGATCCGGAGGAGTTCGAGAGGCTCCTGCGGAACTGCGAGCTCACGGATGAGGAACTGGCATCCGGTGAGGGCCTGCACGACCCCTTCGGCCTCCGGCCTGCCAGCTAGCACCCGACGTTTCACCATCAAAAAACAAAACAAAGGAAGAACCATGAAGGTACGGAATTCACTACGGGCACTGAAGAAGATCCCGGGGGCACAAATTGTCCGCCGCCGCGGCAGGACCTTTGTCATCAACAAGAAGAACCCCCGGATGAAAGCCCGGCAGGGATAACGGTACGCTCTAATCCATGAGCCCAGCCCCCGTCATCATCGCCGTCGACGGGCGCTCGGGCGCAGGGAAGACCACACTCGCCGTCGAACTGGCGGCCCGCCTGCGCGTCCACCACAAGGTCTCCCTCTTCCACCTCGAAGACATCTACCCCGGCTGGAACGGCCTCGCGGCCGGCGTCGAACGCTACGTCTCCACCGTCCTCGGCCCGCTGAGCCGGGGGGAGGCGGCAACATGGATCAGCTGGGACTGGGAGAAACATTACGACGGCGACCCCAAGGTAACGCTGCCCGCAGAGATCGTCATCGTGGAGGGAGTGGGGGCGGCAGCGGCGGAAGCGCGTCCGCTCCTGAGCGCCGTGATCTGGGCCGAGTCGCCGGACGACGTGCGGCGGACCCGGGCACTGGACCGCGACGGCGACACCTATGAACCCTACTGGGACCAGTGGGCGGCGCAGGAAGAGGAATGGCTGGCGGGCGATGACGTCCCGCGGCACGCGGATGTCCGCGTCAACAATCTCGCAGACGGTTCCGCGGTGACCGACCTGCTGCAACTCCTCCCCTACCTCCCGGCACTGGCCCCGGTCCTGGCACCCGAACTGTCCGCCCGCCGCGGCCTCAGCCTCAGGGCAAGGCGGCTGGACCGGCTCCCGGACGCCCCGGCCCTGTTCCGCTCCCTCTATGGCGGCTCGGCCAACGCCGTCTGGCTGGACTCGTCCAACGCCGCTGCCGCTGGTTTCCAGCCAGGCGGGGAAGACCTGACCGGAAAGACAGCCGCCGCGCGCAGCCGCTTCAGCATCATGGCGGACGACGGCGGCACTTTCGGCCAGGCGGTGACCCACCGCTCCGGGGAAAGCCTGATCAGCACGGGCTCCGCGGCGGTCCGGGTAAACGGGCCGTTCTTCCGGTGGCTCGACACCGTATGGGGCCGCCGGGCCGTCGCGCCCGAAGGCTACCCGGGCCACTTCACACTGGGCTGGCTGGGCTGCCTGGGTTATGAGCTCAAGCGCGAAACCGGCGGCACCGACCTGCCCGCACCCACCCCTGACGCCGCGCTGATCTTCGCAGGCAGGGCCGTGGTCCTGGACCACGCCGAGGGCACGGCCTGGCTCCTCGCCCTGGAGGCTCCGGACGCGGAGGACTGGCTGGACACCGCGGCAGCGGCCGTCGAAGACGCGGCGCAACGGCAAGAAGAAACCCCTCCCGGCGGCAGCACCGGCGTCGTACTCCCTGCAGCGCCTGCCTTTCAAAGCCGCGACACAGGCGCGGAATATCGGCAAAAGATTGCCGCTGCCCAACACGAGATCGCCGAGGGAAACACCTACGAGGTCTGCCTGACCACAACACTGTCAGCCCGCGTGCCGGCCGACACCTTGGACCCCTGGAGCACGTACCTGGCGCTTCGCCGGAGGAACCCGGCACCCTTCGCGAGCTTCCTCCGGCTGGGCAACGTCACGGTGGCGAGCACCTCCCCCGAGCGGTTCCTCAAGATAGCGTCCGACGGCGGCATGCGCGCCGAACCGATCAAGGGCACCAGGCGCCGGGCTGCTGATCCGGCCGAGGATGCACAGCTGCGCACCGATCTGGCCACGTCATTGAAGGACCGCGCGGAGAACATCATGATTGTCGACCTGCTGCGGAACGACCTCAGCCATTTCGCCGCTCCAGGTTCCGTCACGGTTAGCCGGCTCTGCGCCATCGAGAGCTACGCCACCGTGCACCAGATGGTCAGCACCATTGACGCCCGCCTCCTGCCCGGATCGTCCCGGGCGGAGGCAGTTGCCGCCTGCTTCCCGGCGGGCTCGATGACCGGCGCGCCCAAAATCAGCACCATGGCCATCCTCGACCAGCTGGAAGGCGAAGCGCGGGGCCTCTATTCCGGCGCCATCGGATACTTCTCGCTGAACGGCGCAACGGACCTCGCCGTCGCCATCCGGACCCTGGTGATCAGCGCAGACGGGAACGGAACCGCGGAACTGACGCTCGGCGTCGGCGGTGCCATCACCGCCGACTCGGTGCCGGACGAGGAGTACGAGGAGATCCGCACCAAGGCATATGGAGTGCTGTCCACGCTGGGTGCGGAATTCCCGGACACCTGATGCGCCGCGCGGGCCGTTGCCGTGCCGCCCGCGCGACAGGTCAGCCGCGGCGGGCGGGCCTGTCGAACTTCCAGCCCTCGGACTTGAGCTCCGGGATGACCTGGTCAACGGCTTCCACGGTCTGGGTCCTGTCACCGCCGCCGTCGTGCAGGAGCACAACACCGCCAGGCCGGATTCCCTCACGGATACGGCGGACCAGTTCCGGCGTCCCCGGCGGCTCCCAGTCGCCGATGGTCAGCTGCCAGCCCAGCGGCTGCATGCCCAGTTCGGCGGCCACTTCAGGCGTTTGTCCCCAACCGCCGTACGGGGCGCGGAAGTAGTCGCTCTTTGCGTCCGGCACCGCTTTCCGGATAACGGCGCTGGTTTCCAGCAGATCAGCCTTGATGGCTTCCGGGCCCCAGGTGGCCATGTTGTCGTGGTGCATGGTGTGGTTGCAGAGCAGGTGGCCGGCGGCGGCAATCTGCCGCACGATGTCGGGGTACTGCTTCACATGGTCACCCCACAGGCAGAAGGTGGCCTTGACGTGGTGTTTCTCCAGGACGGCCAGCAGTTTGGGGGTACTTACGGGGTCGGGACCGTCATCGAACGTCAGGCTGAGGTATTTGCCCTCATGCCGGGTCGAATCGACAATGGCCGGGGTTGCCTGGTCCGCCTGCGCGGGGGTTGCTCCGGCGAGGCCTGCCGGGACGGAGGCACCGAGGGCAAGGACAGCCGCCGCGAGTGGCAGTGCGGCCCTGCGCAGGGAAACCGGGTTGTACGTCGGGAGGTGCATTGTTTTCCTTCCTGTCGTCATGAACCTCGCCGGCACGCCGCACGTCGTGAAAGCACGAAAGACCGCTGCTTTGCGGCCCACAGAGAAGCGTGGCTGGCGGGGAGGATCATGGAAGTTTTCCGGTAAGTTCCGGAACTTGCTCAGCGTAGGTCCACGCCGCGAGCGCCGTCAAGGGTTATCCGGCCCTGGTGTAGTTGCGGGGAGGCAGCGGCTTCCGGAGGTCAGCGGCCGGCCGGCGGAGCCGTGCTCTCCCGGACCATCAGCCGCGTGGAAAGTTCCACCCGCGGGCTCTCCACGCCTTCGCCCTGCAGCATCCGAAGTACCGTGCGGGCGGCAAGTTTGCCCATCTCGGCCAGCGGCTGCCGGACTGTGGTGAGCGGAGGTGAGGCCCACTGGGCCTCGGGAAGATCATCGAAGCCCACAACGCTGATGTCCTCGGGCACCCGGAGTCCCTTCTTGCGGACCGCTTCGTAGACGCCAAGGGCCATCTGGTCGCTGGCTGCGAAGACGGCGGACGGCGGCTCGGCTAACTCGAGCAGGCGGCAACCGGCACGAAAGCCGGACTGGTAGTCGAAGTCCCCCTCGATAACGAGTTCGGGATCGAAGGAAATGCCCGCCGCGTCCAGGCCTGCCCGGTAGCCGTCCAGCCGGGCCCTGCTGCACCATAACCCCGGCGTTCCGGCCACAAAGCCGATGCGGCGGTGGCCGATTCCGGTCAGGTGCTCGGTAGCACCCACTGCTCCGGTCCAGTTGGTGGCGCCAATCGTGGGCACATCCAGGTCCGGAACACCGGCCGGGTCCACCACGACTGCCGGCACGTGGAGGCGCTGCAGTTCGGCGCGGAGGAAGGAATCGAGGTCGGTGGTGACCAGGATGGCCCCGTCACTTGCCCTGGCACTGACGTTGTCCAGCCACTGCCGGGTGGACGCGGGGCTGCTCTGGCGATGAATGGCGGAGACCACGGTGGAGGCACCGGCTTCGTTGGCGGCTTCCTCCACCCCGCGGATGATCTCCACTGCCCACGGGCTGTCCAGGTCATTGAACACGAGGTCGATAAGGCCGGACCGTACTTCCGGGCGCGCGCCCCGGCGTTGATACCCGTAGTCCCGGAGCAGCGTTTCCACTCGTTCCCGGGTTTGCGGGGCGACGTCGCTGCGGCCGTTGAGCACCCTGGAGACAGTGGGCACCGATACTCCCGCTTCGGCGGCGATGGCCGAAATTGTGACTGCCCGGCGGGGACTCTCCTGCACGCATTCCTCCTGGTCCGCTGCAAGTATAGGCCCTCGCCCGGCTGGGCGGTTTCAAAAGTTTTGCCGAAACCCTTGACGCGCTCTCCG
>NZ_JARHXQ010000211.1:0-365 GCF_029222765.1 Arthrobacter sp. Cr_A7
GCATCCATCGGCATCAAGCCGATCACCGTGCTGCTGCTGCCGTTCATCGGAGTGATGTGGGCAGGTGCCTCCGCGTCCTGGCCGCGCAAGTTCCTGATGTGGGGCGCGACGGCGGGCATCAGCTTCGGTGTGCTGCTCCTGAGCGGTATCCCCTACAACTTGGGGATCGGCTGGACCTGGGCCATCATGGACCCCACCCCCGGCTACACCGGTTATTCGCCCTCGGGCTTCCTCGGCCAGCAGGTGGAAATGCTCGCGAACGCGCTGGGCCTCCCGGGCGGAACACTCGCCACCTGGCTGCGGACCGGCATGAAGTGGGCCGCCATCGCGCTGGTGCTGCTGCTGATGTTCCGCGGCGACTATTC
>NZ_JARHXQ010000212.1:0-7184 GCF_029222765.1 Arthrobacter sp. Cr_A7
GCATCGACGATGACCGCCGGATCTGACCCGGTACTGAATGGTGTCCTGATGCGCTGACAGCGGAAGCCGCAGACGGACCGGTGGCCAGCCGCCGCCCAGAGCAGACAACGCCGGGAGCTACTTGGAGGCTCCCGGCGTCGCTGTGCTTGCAGACATTGAAAACGCTGGTGCAGCCGTGCCGAAGCGGCGACTGCACCAGCCAGTAGGACGAATATCTTCAGAACTTATTGTTCATCTCTCATTCGCGGCTCCTGTTTCCCGGCTTACGGATTCCGGGCCCCTCGCCGGCCCTGCTCTCCGCTGAGCGGCCAGCCACAATCCCGATGCACCCTTTCCAGATGCCGGCGCTTACAGTAAGTCCAATTTTACGGCGGACCTATCAAAAAAGCTCCGTGACAGTTGGCCTTAACTGAGTTTCAAGGCGGGTTCGGAGCCTGTCGCTTCCGGGCAGGCCGGTCCGGGCGTGACACCATGGAACACGATGAAACTGCGCGCTGATCAGACCGGAGACCGTGGCCTTCCCATGCCCCTATGGCTGCAGGGTGCCCTCGAAACGGCCCAGGCAGCGTTCATTTCCGCCCTGGTGGTGATGGTTCCGATCATTGCCGTCTGGGCCACCGCCGGCTTCCAGAACGCGCAGTTCGACGTCCTCGCGCGGCTGGCCGGCCAGTCCTGGCTGCTCGTTCACGGGGTGCCGTTGGAGCTCACCGCCGCAGGATCCGGCGCAGCCGCCCAGGCGGACGGTAAATTCCTGACGCTCATACCGCTGGGCCTGACACTGATCCCGTTCCTCCTGGCCTGGCGCGCCGGACGGCGTCTGGCGCGCGCCTCGTATACTGACCAGCTCTGGCAAGCCCTGCTGGGATCGTGGGTGGTGTATGCAGCCTTTGGCGCGGCCACCGGTTTCATCTGCCGCACCGCTGACGTCGCGATCAACTTGGGATACGCCCTGCTGGTTCCCCTGATTCCCTACGCCCTGGGAATGGTGGTCGGTGCCCGCCGCGAGGCCGGGTCCTGGAGCCGGCTCATCGGCGTCGACGCCGTGGACTGGATTTCGCGGACCAGCCAGCACTCACGCTGGGCGGGCTCCTACCTTGCGTCGGCGGCGAAGGCAGGTTTTGTGGCCATCGTGTCTGCCCTTGCGCTTGCCTCGGCGCTGCTGGCGGTGGACCTGTTCATCCACTGGAACCTTGTGGTTGCCGTTTATGAAGCGCTCGACGCCGGCGCTGTCGGAGGTGCCGCCCTCACCGTTGCACAGCTCGGCTACCTGCCCAACCTGGTGGTCTTCGCCCTCGCCTGGATATCGGGCTCGGGCTTTGCCGTGGGCGTCGGTTCCCAGGTGGGTCCGCTGGGCACCGCCGTCGGGCCGCTGCCCTCCATTCCCGTGCTGGCGGCGATCCCCAGCGGGCCGCTGGACTACGCCTTCGTTGCCCTGGTGGTCCCCGTGCTGGCCGGTGTTTTGGCCGGCTGGTGGTTCCTGCGCGAAGGCGAGAACCACTTCGACGAATGGCTGTCCATTAAGATCCGGGCACGCTGGTTCACGGCCACGGCATCCACCCTGGTGCTGGGGGCGCTGACTGGACTGGCCGCGGGACTGCTGACCGTAGCGCTCGCGTGGCTGGCCGGGGGCTCAGCCGGCATTGGACGCCTGACGGCCATTGGTCCTGACCCCTTCTGGACGGGAGTCTGGGTGGCGGCGGAGGTGGGTGCCGGCGTCGTTATCGGTTACGCGGCCGGCCCATGGCTGGAGCGCGAGCGGGCTGTCAACGTAGAGGACGCGGCGGACCTGGTCCGCTAAATTGCTGCGGCGTTTCCCCTGCTGTCCTACGGGAGCTGGGTGGGCAGTGAACGTTCCAGCTGCACCCGGCATGCGGACTGGGCCTGGTCCGTGAGGGCCCGGCCAACGCATTCCTGGTAGGTGCGCACTTCGTCGAAGAACACCGCCGTCACCACAATCAGCAGCACCAGGATCGCGGAGACCACCAAGCCCGAGATGGTGCCGATGAGGACCAGCCTGGACTCCTTCAAGCGTGCCGAGCGGACCAGCAGGAGTACGCCCAAGACCAGGCTGGCGACGGTGAGGATGGTTGTCAGCCAGAGGTAGTTGACGTCGAGCTGGTAGACGAAGAACGCGCCAAGAACCGAAACGACGAACATCCGGAACAGGGTGTGGGTCCGGGCGAGCGAGGCTTTCGCTGCTTCGCTGAGCGGAGGTTTGGTCCGCTGCTGCTGCGCCGGTTCCGGGGTGCTGTTCATGTTTTCCAGCCTACGCGAGCGTGCCCATAAGCTAGACCAATGCGCATCGTAGTCCTCGTTTCCGGAACCGGGTCCAACCTCCAGGCAGTCATCGACGCGGTCAAGGCAGGGGAGCTCGACGTCGAGATCGCTGCCGTGGGCGCGGACCGCGAGGGGACGTACGGCGTCGAGCGTTCCTCCGAAGCCGGGCTGGAGACGTTCGTGGTCAACTTCAACTCGTTCCCCACCCGGGACGAATGGGATGCCGCGCTTACCGCCCGGGTGGCCTCCTACGCCCCGGACGTGGTGGTCTCCTCGGGCTTTATGCGGATCGTCAGCGCAGACTTCATCGACACCTTCCATGGCCGGTACCTCAACACCCACCCGGCGTTGCTCCCCGCCTTCCCGGGAGCCCACGGCGTGCGGGATGCCATGGCGTATGGGGTGAAGGTCACAGGCTGCACGGTGCACTGGGCCGACGCCGGTGTGGACACCGGACCCATCATCGCCCAGGAAGCCGTCACCATCGAGGACGGCGACACCGAGGAAACCCTCCACGAACGCATCAAGGTGGTGGAACGCCGGCTGCTGGTATCCACCCTGGCAAACCTCGCCGCCAGCCCTGCCTCCTAGCCTCCCAACTAAGTAGCGCTAACTGCCGTTTTGACCCCATAAAACGTCAGTTAGCGCTACCTAGTTGGGCAGACGGGGGCCTACCTGTGGATAACCGCCGTAGCGTTGGCTCTCGGCTGTAACGATGGGCTCATGAAGGTTCCAGCCCCTCTTCCCGAACCCTTGGCTTCGCTGCCTTTCACTCTGCAGGAAGCGGCCGACGCCGGCATCAGCCAGCGGAGGCTCCGTCACCAAGGGCTGCAGCGGCCCAGCCGCGGAGTCCGGGTGCCGGAGGCGACCGATACCTCCGACCTTGGGCCACAGATCCGCCCGTACACCCTGGTGACGGATCTTGCTGCCGCCTCCCACGCCTCCGCATTCCTGTTGTGGCAGTTTCCTGGATACATGCCGGGAACAGACGTCCCGCTGCTCCACGTCTCCCGCCCTGACTCCGTGGCGATCATGCGCCGGCCCGGCGTGAAGGGGCATCGAGGCCAGTTCTTTGCGGATGAAATCACTACACTGCATGGGCTGCTGATCACAACCCGGGCCAGGACATGGCTCGACTGCTCCCGGTTGATGAGCATCAATGAGCTGACAGTTGTGGCTGATCACCTCCTGCGTATCCCGCGGCGGGACTTGGAGGGCCGCTCGGACCCCTTCGCAACCCTTGAGGTTCTGGAGGACATGCTGGACCGGCACAAAGGCACGCCGGGCATCAGGAAAGCCCGGCTCGCTCTGGAGCAGGCAAAAGTCGGCTCGGACTCTGCGCCCGAAACGCGTCTGCGGCTTGCCATAAGGGACAGCGGACTGCCCGAACCGGAACTGAACGTACCTACCGCCTTGAGGCCCGGCGTCGTACGCCAACCTGACATGAGCTACCCGCAACAGAAGGTGGCTGTGGAGTACGACGGTGAGGTGCACTCGGACCCCGGCCGAATCGTGCGGGACATAACCCGCGAGGAGGACTACTGCCGCGCAGGCTGGTTGCTGGTCCGCATCTCAAAGCTGCATATGGAAAACGATGCGCGGACGGCCGTGGGCAAGGTGCGGCAGGCCCTACTTTCCCGGGGCTGGTTCCCAACTAGGTAGCGCGAAGTGTCGTAATGGGGCTCCAAAACGACAGTTGGCGCTACCTAGTTGGGAAGGGGCGGGGGCTACTCGAGGCGGCGCTGTTTGGTTTCGGGGGAGAAGAACGCCATCCACAGGACCGCCAGCAGGACCAGTCCGCCGGCCAGGGCGAAGGACGTGGCCAGGCCCAGTTCCGGCCAGAAGTAGTTCGCGAAGATGAGCGGGCCGAATCCTGCACCCAGCCGCGAGAAGGTGGACGCCCAGCCGAAGCCGGTGCCCCGCAGCTCGGTGGGGTAGAGCTCGGACACGTAGGCGTAGAGCACCGGGATGGCCACCTGGACCACGAAGCCGAACACCAGCAGCCAGAACACCGCGGCCGTGGGGATGTCCACCACGAATGCGACGATCACCAGGGTCAGCGCGGACAGGGGACCGGTGATGGCCAGGATCCATTTGCGGCCCACCCGCTCCACCAGGAGGGCGGCCACGATCACGCCGAGCAGTCCGACGGCGGCCATGGACGCGGTGGTGACGAATGCCTTGTACTCGGCGAACCCGGCGCCGATCAGGATGCGCGGCATCCACGTCAGTGACAGGTAGTAGACCAGCAGGATGCTGAAGAACAGGGCCCAGGCCGCGGCCGTGATCTTCCAGTTGAACTGCCACACGGAACGCAACTGGGTCCAGGCGCTGCCGGCCGAAAGGCGCGGCACGTCCTGAGCGTCGGGCAGGCTGTACGCGCGTGCTTCCGCTCCTGTGGCGGCCACCAGGCCGTCAATCACCTTGGCCGCTTCCTCACGCCGGCCCTTGCGGATCAGGAACAGTGGAGACTCCGGCACGCTCCGCCGGACCCAGAACACCAGCAGTGCGGGCAGCACCATCACCAGCATGGTCAGCCGCCAGTCGCCGTACAGGGCAACCAGGCCGGCAGAGACGAAACCTGCCAGCGCAGCGCCAATGGGCCACCAGCCGTCCATCGCAGTGAGGACCTTGCCGCGTTGCTTCCGGGGCGTGAATTCACCCACCAGCGCATAGTCCACCGGAATGCACCCGCCCAGGCCGAAACCGGCCATGAACCGGAACACGCAGAACCACATGAAGTCGGGGGAGAAGGCCCCGAAGACGGTGAAGAGGGAAAATATCAGCAGCGTGGCGGTGAACGCCTTTTTGCGTCCGATGGTGTCGGCGATGGTTCCCCAGACGAAGGCGCCAAGGGCCATCCCGATGAGGTTGGAGGTGCCCACCCACGCCACCTCGCCCGGAGTCAACGCCCAGTGGGTGGAGAGCAGCGGGATGAGGATGCCGTTCAGCGTCACATCCCAGGCATCGAACATAAAGCCCAGGCCGCCGATCAGAAAGATCCGGCCCTGGACTTTCCATCGCCATGGCAGTTCCTGGACCACCTGTTCGCCGCTCGGCACAGTGGTGTAAGTATTCATCGCAGCCTCCTGTGAAAAACTCTAGCCCCGCCCACCGGCGTTCACACTCCGGCTGACACGCGGGGCAACCTGCGCTTCGCGATAAACTGGCCCTATCCCCACCAACCGCGGCACTGTTCCGCGATATAAGACGGAGACATTTGTGAGCTTCACGCAGCATGAGCGCGTATCCATTGACCGTGTTCCCATCCGCCGGGCGCTGATCTCGGTTTACGACAAGACCGGTCTGGAGGAGCTCGCCCAGGGCCTGCACTCAGCTGGGGTCAAGCTGGTGTCCACCGGCTCCACGGCCAAGAAGATCGCCGCCGCCGGCATCCCCGTCCAGGAGGTCGAGGAAGTCACCGGTTCGCCGGAGATGCTGGACGGCCGCGTCAAGACCCTGCATCCGCGGGTCCACGGCGGCATCCTGGCCGACCGCCGCGTGGCGGCGCACATGGAAACGCTCACCAGCATGGAGATTGAACCCTTCGACCTGGTGGTGGTGAACCTCTACCCGTTCGTTGAGACTGTGAAGTCCGGCGCCGCGCAGGACGACGTGGTGGAACAGATCGACATTGGAGGCCCCGCCATGGTGCGGTCGGCCGCGAAGAACCACGCCGCCGTCGCCATTGTGGTGGACCCCTCCTTCTACGCCCAGGTAGTGGAAGCGGCCGCAGCAGGCGGCTTCGACCTGAAGACCCGCCGCCGCCTCGCGGCAAAAGCCTTCGCGCACACGGCGTCCTACGACAATGCCGTGGCCACCTGGACTGCCAGCCAGTTCCTTGATGAGGACGGCGACGGCGTCATCGACTGGCCTGCCTACGCCGGCGTTTCGCTCGAGCGCTCGGAGGTCCTGCGCTACGGCGAGAACCCGCACCAGCAGGCCGCACTGTACGTGGACAAGGCAGCACCCGTGGGCATTGCACAGGCTGACCAGCTGCACGGCAAGGCCATGAGCTACAACAACTTCGTGGACGCCGACGCCGCACTGCGGGCCGCCTACGACTTCAATGAACCCGCAGTGGCCATCATCAAGCACGCCAACCCGTGTGGCGTAGCGGTAGGGTCCGCGGACGCGGCCGACCCCATCGCCGACGCACACGCCAAGGCGCACGCGTGCGATCCTGTCTCTGCCTTCGGCGGCGTCATCGCAGCCAACCGCACCGTGACCGCCGGGATGGCGAACACCGTCAAGGACATCTTCACCGAGGTGGTCATCGCGCCCGGCTTCGAGCCGGAAGCCGTGGAGATCCTCTCGAAGAAGAAGAACATCCGACTGCTCGCGCTCCCCGAGGGCTACGGCCGCTACCCGGCGGAAATGCGCCAGGTCTCCGGCGGCATGCTGGTCCAGGTCAGCGACAAGGTGGACGCCGACGGCGACAACCCCGCCAACTGGACCCTGGCCGCAGGTGAAGCCGCTGACGAAAAGACCCTCGCGGACCTGGCCTTCGCCTGGACCGCCTGCCGCGCAGCAAAGTCCAACGCCATCCTCCTCGCCGCTGACGGTGCCGCCGTCGGCATCGGCATGGGCCAGGTCAACCGCCTGGATTCCTGCCGCCTTGCCGTGGAGCGGGCCAACACGCTCGGCGTGAAGGTGGAGTCCGACGTCGAAGGGGCAGGCGGTGCCTCCAACACCGATGCGAGCGGTGCGCCGCAGCGGGCCCGCGGCGCTGTTGCTGCCTCCGACGCCTTCTTCCCGTTCGCTGACGGCCTGCAGATCCTCATCGACGCCGGTGTCCGCGCCGTAGTGCAGCCCGGCGGTTCCGTGCGGGACGAGGAAGTGATCGCGGCCGCGAACGCCGCCGGCGTGACGATGTACTTCACCGGCTCCCGCCACTTCTTCCACTA
>NZ_JARHXQ010000213.1:0-569 GCF_029222765.1 Arthrobacter sp. Cr_A7
GCCAGTGCCAGTCCGGCCTCGGGGAAAGGGCCGCCGTAATAATCGCCGCCGTTGAAGTTGGGGTCCTGCCGGATGGCGAGGGTCTGCGCCTGGGCGAAGGCGATCTGTTCGGCCGTGCTGGCGGCCCCTACGGCGATGACCGCACAGCGCTGCACGCGCTCGGGGTAGCTGACAGCCCATTCGAGGGCGCGGGCGCCGCCCATCGAACCGCCCAGGACGGCAAACCAGCGTTGGATGCCGAGCTGGTCAGCCAGCCGGGCCTCCGCCACGGTGCTGTCCCGCAGGGTGACCAGGGGAAAGCGGGAACCCCAGGGGTTGCCGTCGGGGGCAGGCGAGGACGGGCCGGTGGATCCGTAGCAGCCGCCCACGATGTTGATGGAGACAACGAAGAAACGGTCTGTATCCACGGGTGCGCCGGGTCCGGCCAGCTGTTCCCACCAGCCCGGTTCGTCGGTGTCGCCCCGGGTCACGTGGGTGCTGCCGGTGAGGGCATGTTCGATCAGGATGGCGTTGCTGCCGTCTTCGTTGAGGGTGCCCCAGGTTTCGTAGGCGAGCGTCACCTCCGGAAG
>NZ_JARHXQ010000214.1:0-15703 GCF_029222765.1 Arthrobacter sp. Cr_A7
GCCCGCTGGGGCTTTGTTTGGTTCGAGGTGTTCAGGGTCTCGGTGCTTTTGCATGTCGCATTTGTAGAACGGCCCGCGTGGGTCCAGGAGCACGCTCATGTGGTGGTCTGCGTGGTCTTTGAACCACACGCTGATTCCGGTTGCCCCGTCGAGTCGTAGGTGTTCCCATGCCCGCCACAGCGCTTCCACACGGGAGACGGCTTCCGGGTGGAAAAACCATTCGATGCACCATTTTGCTGCGCGCCCGTCAACATCGCGGACGTAAGTAGGGAGCAACTGCTCGTGCAGGAATTCCTCCGCAGAGCCGTACACCAGCTCCGGGGGCTTCTGCTCATCGCCAGCCTTGTCGGCAGGCTCTTCTGCGCTGGCGCTGTGCGCTTCACTGAATCTGCCAATCTCGATAGTCATGCCCTACTCCCCTACCCGGTCACCCATGGATTTGCGGCTGGTGCCGCTGCTACCGGTACTGGTTCTTCCTCTGGCTGCGGGCTGTACTTTTTGATGGACGCTTCCACGGCGTCCTTGTGTGGCCCTGTGTACCAGGGCATGGTCCGGACCAGGGTGGCGGGTGCACCGGAGGCGAGAATGACGGCACGGCCGCGGTCCAGCTCGGCCAGATTGGAGACATCGAAGATGCGTTCCTTGCTCTCCTGCCGGGAGCGGCTGGACCCGGATTTCCCTGATGAGACGGAGACGTTGATGTAGCTGTAGTCCCCGATCAGGTCTGAGAGTGCGCGGAGGAACCCTTCTTCGGCGACGCCGCCGCCGTAGACCTTGACGTTCGCGGCTGACCAGATTTTTCGCATGTTCGCTTCGCCCCAGAGTTCGACGCCTTGGGACCAGGACTGCAGGATGCCCATGACGATCAGGCCTTTGGAGCCGTAGTGGCTGAACTGGTCCGGCAGGCCGGCCCAGCGGACCACGTTGGCCAGCTCGTCGAGGGCGAACAGCGCAGGTTTGGGCAGGCGGCCGCCGCTGCGCTCGGCGCGTTCTTCCATCGCCTCGGCGATGGCCACGGTCAGTGCCGTGGTGAGCGGGGCGGCTGAGCCGGCCCCTTCCTTGGAGAGGATGTAGATCGTCTCCTGAGAGGCAGCGAAGGCGTGCGGGTCGAACTGCCGGCGTGCATCACTGGCCACGCTTGCGCCGCCTGTGGGGGCGACCCAGCGAAGTGTGTTCCTGCTCTTGAGGCACTGAATCATTTTCTCGGCGGTGCCGAAGATGCCGTCGCGCTGCTTGTCAGCCAGCTTCAGCGTGGACTCCAGGCCCTTGTACTGCAGCTCGTAGTCACGCTCCCGGAGGATTTCGATGGGTTCCTGGCTGACCTGCTCGGTCACCCACAGGTAGACCTGCGTGATCGGCAAATCGCCCAGGGCGGCCGCGAGGAAGTACGAGGAAAGGATGTCCTCGGCCTTCGGATCGAAATAGGCGTCCGGCTTGGACCCCGGCACCCGGGAACCGACCGAGAAGTGCTGGGTGAGTTTGTAGGCCTTCTCTTCGTCAGTGACGTAGGAGAGCGGGTTCCACCACCAGTCCGGTTCTTCCTGGGCGATCTTCTGCGGATCGAAGACCCACACCGGGGCCACGTTCTCGCGGACACCCCGGGTGCCGTCCACGACGTCGCGCTTGTTAGAGGTCGAGACCACGGCACCGGGCGCGTCCAGGATCGCGGGCATCACACGCGAGGTGGACTTACCCGTTCGTGGTCCCCAGATATCGAGGCTGAGGTCTTCCCATGACTGGATGAACTTCTGGCCGGTGGAGACGACCTTGCCGACGACGATCCCGGGATTGTCCTTGATACCGAGGCGTTCGGCTTTGGCCTGTGCTCCCTTCTCGGAGAACGCGTCGAGGGATTTACCGCGGCCCAGGTAGCGGGCGGCCTTGTCCACGCGGGCGCGTTTGGATGCGCCTTTCCGGCACGCCACGAGTACGACGATGGCCAGAACCAGGATCAGGCCGACCATAAGGCACGCCGCTACGGTGGACTGCGTGGGCCAGGGCACCTTGCCCTTGATGAGTCCTGCGACCAGGTCGATGGGGTGGGCCGGGGGCGCGGCGATGCCGGCCATCCAGGACCCGAGATGCGCGGCGGCGTAGGTGCCGCCGCCGAAGACGACGATGGCGCCGATGGCCAGCCAGACCAGCAGGGCATCTTCGAGGCCCATTCCCTTGCGGTTTGGTGCACTCACAGTGCGCCTCCTTCTGTCGGCAGCGCTGGTGCTGCCGGGTCCATGAGCGTTTTCGCCGGTGGGTGCCAGCGGGTGTCAGTGTCGTTCAGGCCGTCCTTCTTCTCAATCGAGGTCAGCCCGATCTGGACGGGAATGCCCGGGCGGCCGCCGACCTTGATCAGGAACTTGCCCCGGCCCGGGGGTTCGATGTCGAGGCCGCGTGAGTCCCAGGCGGGCGGGTCCTGCCAGGAAATGAGCTTTTGCTGCTCCTGCCGCGACAAAGGGATCGCGGAGGTCAGCAGCGGCATCTCCGAGGCCGGCAGGCCGCCGCAGATCACCATCCCGGAACGTTCAACGAAGCCCCGGGCCTTCATCCGGTCCTCTTCCGCCGGCAAGGCCAGCAGGTCGGACATGGTGTGGGAAATCATGATCTGCCCGACGCCCACGGACCGGTTCAAACGGGTCAGGGCGTCCACCCGGTCGACCATGCCCTTGCCGGAGCGCAGCGCCCGCCACAGCTCGTCCAAGACCACGAAGTAGTTCCGCCGCGGCTCCAGGCCCGCGTCCGCCAGGGCGTTGGCCACGTTCACCGTTCCAAATCCGTAGGACCAGCAGGCGAGGAGCACGGCGGCCTGAAGGTCGGTTTCGGTTTCGTCGATGCTGGAGACGTCGAAGACCACGGCGCGGTCCCGCTTCATCGGGTTCGTGGTCTGCCGGGAGAAAATTTCTCCCAGCTTCCCTCCCCCGGTCAGGCCCAGCAGGGTCGCTTCCAGTGCCCGGGTCTCCTGCAGGTAGACGTTCATGTCGCCGCGGTCCAGTGCGACCTGCCGCAGCTCATCCGGGGCGGAGACGATGACGTCCAGCAGGTCTTTCAGGACCGGGATGCCGTCGAACCGGTCATCGAGGACCCGCAGTGCCCGGTCCAGGATGGTTTGTTCCTGGTCGGTGGGCGGGTTGTTCCGGCTGATGGTGATGAGGGAGACGACCATGTTCAGGCGGCGGCCGTGCGCGTCGGCCCGGACCCGGGTGGCTGCTTCGTGGTGGCCGTGGTCCTCGAGGAGCTGGGCGACCTCGACGGCCTGGCCCGGATCGAGAATGTTCAGGTAGCCGACGCCGCGGCCGAGCTTGATGACCTGCCCGCCGAGAGCTTCGACGGCTTTGACGTGCTCGCCTTTTAGGTCCCCGAGAACCAAGGGGTTGACGCCCTGCGCGGCGAGGCCAAGGAACATGCGCCGGACCAGGGTGGACTTGCCCAGCCCGGGTTTGCCGAGGATGAAAGCGGAAGGGTTGGAGATGAGGCGTGCGCGCTGGAACCAGCTGATCGGGTCGCAGCAGACTGTGGCCTGGGTTTCCTCGTGGCGGCCGAGCGGGACGCCGATCATGGGCGAGGACGCGCCGGAGGAAAACGGCCACAGGCCGCAGACCTGAACCGTTGTCCCCCGGTATTCCTTCACGGTCGGGACGAGCTGGGCCATGCCGCCGCCGCGTCCGGACCAGCCACGGGCACCGGGCCCGGCCTCGCGGGGCTGCTTCGCGGTCTGGTCCTTTGGGGCGCCTTTTGCTGGCATTAGTGGCTTTACTGTCATTGACGTTAAAAGGTCTTTGAGGGCCATCAGAGTGCGTCCTTGATTTCGGAGGGGACCATGCTGTGCTTGGGCAGGACGAGTCCCAGCGGCAATGAGGCGGCGAAGGCGGTGTCCTGCGAGCCGTAGGCGCGTCGCAGGAGTACCCGGGCGGTGCCGGAGGTCTGTTCGATGGCGGCCACGGCATCAGGCAGCCGTTCTTTGTCGGTCACTGTGGCGGTGACGACCATGCCGAAGTTCACCAGGCCGGCGCCGCGGGCTTCTTCCTGGGCGGTCTGCACGGCCGAACGGGCATCGACCAGGGCCCGGGCGCTGGGCCGGGTTCCGGAAGTGATGCGGACGTTGGCGTTGTTCTGGTCCCGCTCGACGATGGTAGCTGCCCGAGCCGAATCCATTGGACGGTAGAGCAGGGATACCCGTTTGCGGTCAATGTCCCCGTGCGGGGCCAGAAGCCGGGACAGAACCGAAGAGTTCACCGAACCCCGGGGCGCACCGGTCATGGTCCAGGAGACAGAGAACGCGGAATCGTGCCGGTAGTCATCCCAGTTCGCCTGCGTGGCGGTAGGGCCGACTTCACTCCAGGTCAGGGCAACGGGGGAACCGGCGGCGTGGGCTTCATCAATGATCAGCGCTGCAGGTGGATCGTAGGCGATGCGGACGACTTCGCAGAGTTCCTGCGCCGACATCGGCCGGGCGATACCTGCTCCGGTGGACTGCAGCCGGACCGACAGCCCCGGGATCCGGGAGGCGAGGTCTCGGGCAACATCTTCGGGGGTTCGCTTCTTTGACCCGGACCGCATGGAGGCGTTGAAGGTCAGAGACACCCAGGCACGGACCGTGGCCGATCCCTCCGGGTAGGTATCAACGACCTCACGCAGAATGGCCTGGGCAAATTCGGGCGCGTTCGGGTCGATGTTCATCTCGACTTCGTTCCGGAGCCGGTACCCGGAATCGGGTGCGGTCTCGACCGTGACGGCCGCGGCCTCCAGTCCGGCTTCGTCGGCAAGGCCGGCCAGCCAACCACCCCAGTTGGCCACCCATGCGTCGACCTGCTCAGGGTCCACAAGGGAGGCTCCATCGGGTTCGGTGGAGAAGATGACGGTGAAGTGGCTGGTGGCCGGGACGTGCAGCATGGCGAACGGGCGCTTGTAGGAGTCTGTGAACTCGTACAGGGTTGAGTTCGCGGCCAGACCGGGGAGCTGGTACATGCCCCACTCCGTCACACCCAGTGGACCCGAGCGGTAGAGGTTCGTCCCGGAAGACCTGGACATCCGGAAGGTCATCTTGATAGCGAATCGGTCGATAGTGGACTGACCGTGTTTGTCCTTGAACGAAAGCGTCAAGGCCAGCGACTCGATCACCACAAAAACAGCCAGGCCAACCCATAGGCCCCAGATCATGAAACTGATAATGGTCAGCAGCAGACCGCTGAAGGCAATGAGAGTGCTGATAGCACTGAAATTCGCCACGCCCGCTGACTTCGGCACCCGCCAGTTGCCGTAGGACGGTTCCTTGTATTCGGTGTTAATTGCTGCCACTGGGGCCCTCCCCGGTTGAATCCTGCGCGGTCTTTTCGATTGCCTGCGACGTCTTGGACGCCACCTGCGCCCCAGCCGCTAGAGCCATGCCAGCAGGGCCAGCTGCTGCTGCCCCGCCACTTGCCCCCATCGCCGCTCCCGCAGTGCCTGCTTTGCTCGCGGTTGCAGCGCCAGCGGCTCCGCCCGGACCCGTAACACCGGGAGCGGGCTGACCTCCCCGGCCCCGAGGACCAGACGCTCCATCACTGCCCTTGGGAGAGGACCCAGCGTGCGTGCTTTGCGTGTTATTCGTGGTCGGAGGTGTTGGCGTGGCGCTGCCTCTTCCACTGCCACCACGGCCTAGGGAGACGGCACCGGTTGCTAGGGCACCAACCGCGGCCCCGGCCGCTGCCCCGCTCCCCGAGGCCACGGCACCGACCATCGGCGTAACGAACCGCATCAACGCCGGCAAAGCGAACAAAGCAACGATCATCAACGTGAAGCCACTGATCGAACCGACCAAACCGTCCTGGCCCGTGGTGTTTCCCATGAGAAGGAACGCAACTGAGTAAACAATCGCCGCAGCCGGCTTGTAGAGAATGAACGCGATGGTCCAGCCAACTGCCTTCTGGAACCACTGCCTGCCCATCTCGGTATTCGTGAACGCTGCCGTCGTGGGCAGGATGCCGGCCAGGATAACGAGCATGCCGCTGCGCACCACCATCAGCACGATCTGGACGAGTGAAGCAATCAGCCCGACGAGGCCCAGGATGATGAGGATAAACACGCCGACATCGGTTTGCAGGGGCGTAAGGAAGATGCTCATGGACTCTGCGAATCCCTTGCCGTCCGTCGAACGCTCGATGATGGCGACAGAGAAAGCGTCAGCCGCAATCACCAAGATGGAAATGACGCCCAAGCCAAGACCTGAGACTAGGGTCAGCGTGAGCAGCGAACGCAGCAGGTCTTTCAGCGGCGCACCACGCTGTTCCCAGATCATCCGGATGCCACCGAGGATGACAGCGAGAACTGCCAAAGTCAGCGTCCAAGGCAGGAGTTCATTATTGACCGCAGCGACAACGGAGCTCGGAGTGCTGCCGTCTTCACTGGCCAGGTTTACCGTAGGCATCGAAACCCAGAAGGTAGACAGTGTTGTCACCATCTGGCTCATGCCCTCCATGATGGCTTTAGCCATGTTGCCTATGGCGTCATCGGCCAGATCAGAGAGGGCGTTCCCGAAGCCGCAGCTTATGTCTCCCCATTTGCAGTCAGCCACGTCAGACTCCGGACCAGAGGATGAATCCGCTCAAATCGCGAAGCTGGGAGACGCTGCCGAAGGTTACACCGTCGTCGGCTGGCTTCACTTTCCAATCACCGTCGATCCAACGCATGGATATGACGGAGTGGCCCAGCGCCCCGTTGTTTGTTTCAAAGGCAAGATCGATGTTGGCCTCCGAAGGGGTGTAGGACTTTATGAGGAAGCCACGTACCTGAATAGTTGTCGTGTTCCCTGGGGAACTGACGTCTGTGCTGGCTTCCCGCATGGCAGCGTCCCTCCCAGTCCCGGGTACGAGCAGCTTGTCGGCCAGTTTTGCCACGAGCTCGGGGGAACCGCTTGAACCGAGCGCGGCCACGTTCATCGCTGCATAGAGGGCGCCCGTTGGTGAATGCGCAAAGCACGACCGAAATCCGCTCTCGTCAGTTGCACCCGGGCCGAAGGTTTCCGGATCAGTCGGCGTCGCCATCTTGCCGACAAGTTCCCACTTCGTATTCGGCGCCGTTCCCAAAGCCGTTTCTGCCGAGGCGGGCAGACCACAGACGCTGTTGGTAGCCTCAGCTGAAGCGCTGGGGTTGGCTGATCTGCTGGACTCCACAGGCGCAGGGGCGGATTGTGCATTGGGCTGTCCTTTGGGGAGCAGGAAGATCACTATGGTTGCTGCGATCAGCGCGACCACCAGCGCGGCCGCGATGATGAACCCGGGCTTGGTGAACGGATTGCTTTCGGTGGTGCTCTCTGTTGACTGGCTCACGGTGAACCTCCCGTTCGTGGTGGTGGCTTAGACGAAGGCGCGGACGATGCCGGCGGCACCGGTGATGATAATGCAGCCAAGGAGAACCCAGCCGAGCTTGCCGATGGCTTGCGCACCTTCGCCTCGCTGGAGCTGAATGACCATGCCGATGCCGACGATGATCACGCCAAGGACGCCGAGGACCAAGCCGATGCCGGAGGCCCAGTTCAGGACCAGGAGCAGCCCGTCTGCCTCTGCAGGGATGGTCGGAGTGGGGTTAGGGATGACGCCAGTTGCAAGTGCTGAGAAGTAGTTCATGGTGAGACCTTCCAGTGAGCGGTGTTTGATGTGTCGGCAGCCAAGGTGGCTATGTCAGTAATGAAGCGTTGAAATTCGCGGGGCAGGGGCGTGTCGTTTCCGAGCCGCCATGCCTCGACCCAGGGCAGGGTCCAGAGTCGAGGCGCTCCCCCGCCGACGATCGCGGCGAAGTCACGCAGCGCTTTGGGGGTCTTTCCCGGTGCGTCCGCCAGGATCGCGAGGCCGAGCAGGTCAGTTTTCGGTGTGGCTCCTGACACCCATTGGGTCAGTGCGTTCCTTGCGGCTGTGAGGCCGCGCATGTCTGCGCGGCAGACCAGCAGCACCCGCGGCTCGCCGCCGCCCTGGAGGACGGGCCAGCAGTGATCGGTGGCGCGTGCCCCAAGGAGATCCGCGACTCTGCTTTCGCCTGCTCCCCCATGTGCGCCGATGATCCACAACGCGGCGGAACCGCTCATGGTGCGGCGGGCAAGCCGGTCCGCTGCGTCGGGTTCGACCATCCCCTTCAGAGGAGCACTGATGACTGCCGCCGGCGGCATATACGTATTTAGTGTTTCCTCTTCCGAGATGTCCGTAGTGGGGCTGGTGACCCAGGGGTTCAGGGACTGTTGCATGGTTCCTCCTTCCGAAAGTCCGAATGATGGGTGGGTTTAGAAGCCTTTGGCGACGGCGGCCGCGGCCGCCAGCCACGCCCGCTGCGTGGCGGGCTGCAGGGCTTCATAGCGGATGGGGCCATTGACCAGCGCCGGATCGTACGGAATCCGGACGACAGCCCGGACGAACGGTTCAAAGCCGTCAGCGATCCGCTGGGCCTCGTCCTTGGCCCGCTTCAAAGCATCCCCGGACATGGTCCGCTTGGCATCGGTGGATTCAGAGACGATCACGACGGCGTTGCGGGCCAGGTCGGCGTCGTCGCCGCCACGGGATTCGAGGGTCTGCAGCGTCAGCCGGGCAGCTTCTGCGCGGTCCTCGATGGCCGTCACAGGAACGACGAGCTGGTTGGTGTGGTGGATCATCCGGCGCCAGTTCGCCGCCCGGGCGGTGTTGCCCGAGTCCATGACCACCAGCCGGTAGTAGCGGGTGAGGACCTGATGGGCGATGTCGACTTCCTCCGAGGTGACTTCGTGGTCGCCTTCTTCGTTCTCGTCCGAGCGCAGGACGTCGAACTTGTCGGCGGTCTGGTGGTGGACGAACTTGGCGATTTCGGCAGCGTTCGTTGACGGGGAGAGCAGTTCGGTCGAGGAATCGATCAGGTCCAGGACGCTGCGGTCATGGGCGCCCTTTTCGGTCCGCCACCCCAGCGTCCCTTGGGACTCGTTGTTGTCCCACGCGACGGTCGCGGCCCCGCTGTAGCGGGCGAGGATGGCCGAGAGCATCACGACCGTGGGGGTCTTGTTCGCACCGCCCTTGCGGTTGACCACGGCGATGGTCCGGGGACCGGGCCAGTGCTGGCTGACCGTGCGGATATCCTCCCGCTCGGAGAGTTCTTCGGCGGACGGGTCCATCCGGAAGCCAAGGCGCGTGAGCGCACCCCGCCAGCCCTGTGTAGCCGGTTCCAGGACAGGGGCGCTGACCAGGAACGAAGTTTCCTTCAAGCTCCGCCGGGTCGGCGGTGCTTCCTCCGTGACCACTGCCGTCTCCGGCACCGAGGTGGCCGGCATGTCCGTCGTCTCTGACGACACGGGGTTCGGCGGCCACGGCTGGCGGTCCACGGCAGCGACGGCGGCAGCCGCAGGTTCTGCCGGAGCAGCCACAGGCTCAGGCGCAGGGGCCTGGACGGTGTCATCGACTGTGGGAGCTGGCGTCTCAGCCGTGGGTTCCGGTGCTTCTGCCCGGCGTCGGGCGGGGCGTGCCTCGTAGGAGACGGATTCAATCCTGTTGTCCGGGTGCACGATGAGTTCACCGTGCCCTTCGGGATCCTCGATCTGGACTCTGACGGGACGGTTCAGCGTCTGTGCCTCGACCACGACGATGGCCAGGGCGTTGTTGCGAAGATCCTGCAGGGATTCCCCGGCAGGGACGATGCGGGAGTTTCCCGCGACGACGACCTCAGCGGTTCCGTTGTCACGGACGATGGCCCTGATGTTGGGAAAGGCCAGGACCTGAGTTGAGGTGGTGCTCATGGGCTTCTTCCTTACGTGGGTGAGATGGAGGATTCCGGCGCTTAGGACGAGGGGGGTGTGAAGCGGTTGACCTTCCACGGGGCTTCCTTGCCTGTGCGGAGCAGCTGCACCGTGTAGGTCCCTGCGTCGGTGGGTACCGCTGCCATAACCCCGTAGCCGTTGGCTTCATCGACGCTCAGTGCGGCCGGGCCGGTGACGCGACTGGCGGGAATGTTGGACGGATCCACGGCCGAGTAATCGGCGGTGGCCTGGGGCGTCAGCCAGCGGGCAAGATCGTTGGCCCACTGCTTTTCCTCCACACCGGGCCGGGCAAAGTCGATCATGGCCTTTTCAGCGACGTCTACGGCCGCGTCCTTGCCGGCCTGATCCCAGGTGATCCCGATCGTGGCCGGGACCGTGCCCCCGGGAGCCTGTGGACCGCTGCTGGCGCTCAGCGAAACCGGCGCAGAAGGCGTGGCGGTCGATTCTGCCGGTGCAGGCGTGGTGTTCGCTGCCGGTGCGCACGCGGCGCAGAGCAGGGCCACTGCGATCAGGGCCGAGGGCTTCTTCATTACTTCTCCTCTTGGGTGGGCAGGTACAGGAACGCTGAAGGAACATCACTGCTGACGGTCCGGGTGTAATAGTTGTGGTCATCAGGGGGCGGGTTGCCGTTGTAGCCCTCTTCGACATAGGTCCCGTCGTTCTTGACTTCCTTGACCACGGCGACATGGCCGAAGGCCGGGTCCGCTCCCCCGGCACCGGGCGCGTACCAGACGACGGCACCAACGCGGGGAACGGAACCGGTGGGCCAGCCTTTGGCGTCCCAGCCGGCCTTCCACGTCAGGGCCGAGCCAAGGCCCTGCCCGTCCGGACGGAAGGTGCCGTTGAGGAACTTGAACGGCTCACCGGTGGACCCCATCTGCTGGTTCACCCGCCACAGGGCGAAGTCCACGCACTCGCGGTAGAACATACCCAGCGGCGATGCGGCGGCAGCTCCGGCACCGACCTGCATCCAAGTAGGAGAGTCTTTCCAGGGGTAGTCATCCCCGGCACCGGACTTCCCCGGAATGGCGCAGTCGCTGCCTTCCAGCGAGAACTTCCCGTCAGAGAGCGCCTGGACGAGCTTGACCGCCTCGGGCCAGTACTTCTGGTAGTGGTGCGGGTCGGCGTTGCGCTGGACCTTGTTGCCGGCCAGGGTCGGTTCCAGCAGCTCCCAACCCTCGACCTTCTGCAGGGCCTTGATGAAGTTCGTGGCGCTGATGATCGGGTCCATGCGGTCCGCGTAGGAGCCCCACGCGCCATTGTCGCGCTGCTGGAACAGCCCGCGGGAGTCAGGGCCCGGTCCGTCGCCATAGTCAAGGACACGCAGGCCAGACTCCCCCAGGGACACCATGACGCTGATCATCTGGCCCTTCACGGACAGGTCCAGGGCCTTACCGGCACCCATGATCGCCGCGGCGTTCTTCAGTTGCTCCATGGTGTAGCCCTCAACATTGGTGCCAGCGTCGATGACGGCAGAAACGGCCGGGCCACAGGTAGCCGCGGTAGATTTCGAAGGGGTGAGCAGCACGAGCATGCTGAATATCAGGCCAAAAAACAGTACCGGGGCGGCGGCGAGCGTAACCAGAGCATATGACCTGCCCCGCATCAGCGCAGACCCCCGTCTGGTCCGACGAACAAGAGGCCCGTGGCGTCCGTTTTCGTCGCTAGGTCGGTGGTGGAAGCACAAGTGGCATCGGAGATGAGACCAAGACGCTGCGGGCAGCTGTCTTGACGACTCCACATAAAGGGAGCCGCGGCACGCACTCTTTTATTTAGCAATAGAGTGCAGCATGGATAGTCGTGATGATTCAATGGAAAGTCGGGCAGTATAGACGCATGCCCCGACTGATCCGACCGAATCTTCCTCCAGATGTCGAAGCCGCAGTGAGATTCATGGGCAACAGGGCTCAAGCGAAGGTTTTGAGGCAATTGGCTATTCTGGGTCCCTCGACGATCGGGCAGCTCCAGGCCGAGCTGGATATAGGCAGACCGAGCCTGAACCGGCATCTGGAAGCCCTTGAAGATGATGGCTTGATCGAAACTGATCCTCCGCGCGGTGTTCGCCAAGGCCGGGATGTCACCTATGCTATGCGACCAGCCAAGGTCCGAACCTTGGCGCGCGCATACCTTGACTATATCGAGGGGCGCTGATCCTGACGCCTTGCTCTAAGTAGCCATATCACCACCCTAACAGGGACGAAACATGTTTCGAACGTTATTCAGGGTTCTCCGGATCAATTCTTTCAAGGGCATCGACTTCATCGAGAAGAGCGTTGATGGCTTCTAGGGTTTTGATGTCAATGTCGCCGAGAGTTCGAGCTGCGATGTTCTTCAGCTGGTTTCGTCGCATCTTCTTCAGAAGCTGAAGCTCCCGTTCAATGCGCTCTGGAAGTTCACCGGTTTCATCTGTTAGGTATACCGGGTCAATCTCGAAAAACTTGGCGAGTGCAACCAGCGCCTCAGTGGGAACAACCTCCAGCGATTCACCGGACCGGATGCGCCACCACCGAGTTCTGGACAATTCGTATCCGTGCTGGCGGAGGCCGGCCTGTATATCCGAGAATTCGTACGGCTTGCCACCTTCGGCCACCACTACGTCAAGCAGAAGATTCACCTTGCGAGCAAGAGTCTCCGCCTTTGCCAGCCGATCCCGGGCAGTCTCACTGCCAGCCATTTCTTACCCCATCCGAAAGTTCACCAGCTGACGTTGCAGCTTGAGCCTCAGCCCCGTCCGATTGGAAAAAATTTCCATACCAATAACGAACTGCCAAATCCCACCCTACCGGGTCTGCATTCCACTCCTGTGTGTGGCCTGAACACTCGAAACCAACCAGTTTTACTTGTCCCTTGTGGGCCGCAGCGAAGCGGACAGATTGTTCGATGGGGACGGACCAGTCGTTTTTGTTGTGCAGTATCAACACTGGAACGTCGGGCCTGCGGCTGAATCTGTTCGCGTCCGCTCTCCTGATGTCCAGTGGCTGGTGGAGGCCAGCCAGCCGGCACAGTTGAGTTGAGGCAATTAACGAGGTGATCACGGAACCGAGGAACCGGGGCCAGCCTTGGTGGTGGGCGTTCGCGCGGAAGGCCGCCTCCCAGTTCAGTACCGGAGACACCATCACGACGCCTTTGATCATTTTTGCCAGCTCTGAACGGTGGAGAGCATTGAGAGCAATGGTCGCCCCAAGGGACCAGCCAAATATGATGCAGCTGTTTCCTCCCCGCTCTTTAACGACCTTGAGCGCGTCTTCAAGGTCTTGCCACTCAGACTCGCCCAAATGAGAGCGGCCATCCCGCGATCTCGGCCCCTCACCATCGTTGCGGTAGGAAACTATCAGTGAGGTCAGACCTAGAGCACTTGCGCTTTCCACGCCTCGAAGTGTCTGTCGGCGGTCACTCCCCTGGCCGTGTACGTGAATTGCCCACAGGTCGCTTCCCTTATCGACAATCCATGCAGGAGCCGGACCTAGCCTGGTGGGCACCTCAGTTTCAAGAAACGGGGCAGATGGAGTGACGGCTACGATGCCGCTCCACCTGCAACGCGACTGCAATGACAATGCTATTGGCCGATAGAGAAGGCGACGCCTAACAGCCCCGTTTTTGGCGGCAAGCACGGGTCCTAAAACAGCTGGGTCATCTTGCCCAGCGATTTTTAGTCCAAAGGTCCCTGATGCAAGCGTGCGCTTGGTTGCCCGAAGCTCGATTTCATCATCATCTATCGCTAGGGGCACGATGTCGTAGCGGGGTTTGTGGGTGGGAGAGACGGCTTTCCGTGCCGCCCATGCAAGCGTCGTCAGTGTGCCGCAGGTTGCAGCAACCACCAAATTGGCGATAGCAGCAGTCATCTCGGGCGCCACGATTGCCGCTCGAGGTATCGGGTTGCCCTAGCGAGCTTATCAAGTCCGTCGCTACCGATCCGTTTTCTTGCTCCAGGATCCCGGACAAGAGAGTCTTGAATCTCCACAATCATGCGGTGCAGTTCACGTCGGCGTCGGTGCGGACGTTCGGGTACGACCGCGAAGTCTAATGTCACCCCGACATTCCCGGCGATGGCCACCTTCCAGACTGGGTCTAATTCAGCGAGCATGGAATTAATCCGTGAAGCTTCGTATATGGAGAGAATTTTGCGTCGTGCTGGCGGGAGCGCCAGTCCGGTGCAGAGCAGAGTAAAAGTTGTTGCATTGAGTGCCCCATACAGCCCACTGAGCATGGCCATTGCCTGCAGCTCGCCCAAGACATGCATCGTGTCAAGCGCTAGTACGTTAACCACTAGCAGGACAGCTGACAAGCAACCCAGACCTACCAATGCGAACGCCGTCTTGTAATTGCCTGTGCTCCATGACTTGCGGAAACGCAGGCAGGTCCAACCTGCCGCGGCCATCACTGCACCGATGTATACGTACTGGACCGCCGAATATAGGGCAGCGGCAGGCTGAGCCCCGTACTGCATCATGAAGGTTGTGGAAGTCATTGGGGCATCGATCAGGCTGAAAAAAGCAGCTGCAGCGGACGCGGCTACCATCACGCCGGCCTTACCTAGCACACAGGGCGCCTTGGCATGTCCCAGTACAGGAAGGGGACGGGCAGCCCTGTTGATGGCTCTTGCCAGGTAGTAGACGCCAACCAAGAGCAGGAGGTTTGCACCGAGGTCGGCATAGTTCCGTCCATACAAGAGCTGATCAACGACTACATAAACGGAATCGACGTTGAAGAGCAAGGAGATGGAGATGAGGACCGACGCCCAGAGGATGCTCGTGTCCTTCCCGGGCCGCCGGGTCACTAAGACAACCACACTCAGGGCGATCATCAGCGCTGCCGTGAAGATTTGCACTATCCGAAGACCTCCTCGAAAGCTCCTGGCTCTGTTGGAGTTCCCCTGAGCGCTTCCGCCATCAGATCCGCGAGGTACTCGGCGGTGGCCTCCTCCACTGTACGAAATTCTGTTCGCATAAGCGCTCGACGTACAAGCTCAGGTGACAGGCTTTGCAGTCCTTCTATTAGCAACACGCGGGCTGCGGAATTCGCATCATGCCCCAGGACCATGTGGGCAAGTTCATGGAGGATGAATTGCTGCCGCTGCAACTCCCAAGGAGTCGGAGGATGAAACACCCATTCTTGTCTCCTTCCCGGAACCCAGAGGCCGCAGATGGGGGTGCCACGCAATCTGTCGGTTGCTTTGATACGAATCCGACGGCCACGAATTTCTTCGACGGCACTTACGATCTGATCAAGCGTAAGACCAGACGAAATATCTAGGCTCTCGAAAGCCTCTGAGGCATCACGGAACGCTTGCTCAGACTTAGTTATTGACAAGGAACGCAGAGCTTGCGTCACTACAAGTTCCTTCGCATGGTTGTATCTACTAGGGTAGTCTGAAACATGTTTCAGACATGTTTTACTGGAATGGCCAAAACAAAGACCAAGGCAAATCGGGCCCACCTTACCAAGAGGGCACGACAGTCGCTTGTCACGAACGGAAGGGAAGCACCAATGCGACGTACGCATGGCGTGCCAGCGTCGAGCCTTTGTCAGCCGGCTCATGCTGATGTGCTCGGACCTCTTGCGGCGGGCTGAAATATGAAGCTGTTTCCGTTTCAACACGCCGAGACTGTTTCTGTTTCAATGCCGGAGCGCGGAAGCCGTCGGTGGTAGTTTCAGTTTCAGAGGAGCTGGAAGGTCCAGCATTTCACTCCTTCAGGGCCGCTGAGTAATTGGCTCGACCACTCTATTGAAGTAAAGGCAGCCACAGCTGCCGTAGTTCAAAGGACAGGGATGATGGCTCCAACTACTCGTACGGGCAGGCGCTCCAAAGGCGATCGCAAATTCGTCGGTTTCCGCATCGCTACTCCTAAGGCAGATGCAATGGAGGAAATTGCAAAAGCGGAGGGGTACCAGTACGTCAGCGACTGGCTGTCTGACGTGGTTGAGGAGCGCCTTGCCAACACCAGGCTTCACGCAATTCACCAGCAG